>CAMDEL010000053.1 GCA_945896765.1 Singulisphaera sp. GP187 | reverse complement strand
AACTTTGCTGCGAGTTTATTGTTCTCCGTTTGAAGTCCCAAGATTCCCATTCCTCCCCATTGGACAGATTGTGTCCCTTGTGTCACGTCGAAGAGTTGAGTTTTGAAATTATCCCCAGTACCAAATTGCTCTGGAACGAGTGGAGTGCCGACTCCATCTTGTTCGAGGGAGTTAAAGGCTCCATTATCAAAGTAGGAAGCATCTTGGTCATAGAAAAAATTTCCGAAAGCGCCAAACTTCGTACCCTCGTCAAACTCCCAAGTGTTTCCACCTGCGACCGACCATTTATAGATGAGAGGCGCATCCCCAGTCGTCGTTCCTGTTGGGTTGTTTGGCCACGATTGTCCTTCCAATTCAGGATGCGCTGAAAGAACATTATTTTCGCCGAACATCCCAAGTGATCCACCGGGGTACGTGAGAAAGCTTCCATTTTTTACCTGAGAATTAAAGCCGACCTGTGATTTGAATTGCAGAAAGCCTTCGTCGGGAATATCTCTCAAAACAATATTGACTGCTCCACCTGAAGCGTCTCCCTGCTGATCTGGAGTAAAAGTCTTGCTGACTTGAATGCTTTCAATGACCGCACTTGGAAATTGATCAAGCTTCACAGCTCGTTTGTCTGGATCTGCACTGGGAAGTCGAACGCCGTCAAGAAGCGTGCTGACATATCGGTCCGGAAGCCCTCGGATAACTGCGTACTTCCCATCTTGGAGACTTGCTCCGGGAACTAAGAGCAGAACTGCGGCAGCATCAGCTGCGCCGGAACGCGTAATCATTTCCACTCCAACTGAATCAAGGAGTTGCGGACTCTCGAGTCGAAGTTGAAGTTCAAGAGTTGGCATGAATGTGATGGCTTCCAGATCGACGGGCTCAACCATCTCCTGTTCTTCTTGTACATCACCTCCAAGTTCAACATCTTGAACTACGAATTCATCCATGTCTTCAAATTCACCAGCCATATACACGTCGGTATCGATGAGTTCTCCCGATTTCACCTGAACATTCGCCTTGACTTCTCGAACATAGCCCTCTTTCGTAATGACCAACGTGTATGGCCCGACAGGAAGGTTCGGCAAGACATACGAGCCGTTTTCGTTTGTCGTTGCCCGTGACTTCAAACCTAAAACCATGACGGCAACGCCGCGAATTGGAGTGTCAAATTCTTTGTCGTATACGACTCCGCGAATAGAGCCACTTGCTGGTGATTGCGCCTGAGCAAAGCATGTCAGAAGGCAAACAACCAGAAATAAAACGAAATTCTTTTGATTCGAATTCACCATGGATACGTCAACGAACTTCGAATGGTGTCAATTCGATTTTTGAGATCTGGAGTTAGTGAAATTCCATACTCTGCCATCGAGATACATGTCGCACCAAGATCTTCAGCACGGGGGCGAGCGTTGGGATTGATTGTTCCTTCTTCGAGTGCCAAGTTGTAGCACGCAATCGCATCGTCACGGTCGCCGAGTTCGCAAAACCCTTCGGCCAAAGCCCGAAGTGATGTTGCGCGACGAAGATTCACGATTCCTTCGCGTCGAGTGGAATATTCGGAATACAAGCGCTGCAAAAGCAGTCGAGCACTTTGTTCGTCTCCCATTCGTATACGCGCCCGTGCAAGCATAGCTCCAAGTGGAGCAACATCTTCTGGCAAAAAAGTCGTTGCTGAAAATATTTCTGTTGCTTTATCTAACTTCAATATCGCAAGGTCGCGCTTGAGGCTTTTATGCAGAATGTCCGCAAGATCGATTCCATATTTCACCTGAAGATCAAGCGGAAGTCCAAGAAGCGCATCATCGATTGCTTTTAAAGCACGAGTTGTTCGAATCTCATCTTGCGAAACGCGATTAAGCCACACCAGATATCCCTCGATCGCACCACGAGCAAGATCGAAATTCTTTGTGGCGATAGCCTTGTCAAACATATCTGCCTGATTGTCAAGTTGCGATTGGAGCACGATGCCAGTTCGTGCGGCCTCGAGCTTGCCCAGTTCCGCTTGTGTTGCTCCCTCCACCAGCGCAGAGGCCTTGGTTGAGTCGCCAAGCTGTAAATAGAGTTTGGCGGTCTCAATTACGATTCGCTCACGTCGCCAGTCAATTTCGTTTGCAGCGACTTCCATTGCTCTTGCAGCAAAGTCACGAGCAAGTTGCGTTTCATTTGCACTGGCATATTGCTGCCCAATCAGTGCAAACAATTCTCCTTGGCGCCACCCTTCAATTTTTGATGCGTATTGAATTGCTTGAATCAGAGAACCATTCTTGATGCAGGCTTGTGCCACAAGCGCTTGCATTCGCGCACGATCACTGGCGAAGGGTTCAATGGGGATGCTGGTTGATATCTGAAAAGCTAAATCGAGCAAATCATCTCGGGACAAATTCGCCAGCGGAGGCAACGCAGGGGTTTGTGTTGCTGGCATATCCGAATGCTGCTTGAGAACGCTCGTGTTTTTCGTATTCGTACTTTCGTCGACGCAACCTGATTGCCCAATGCAGATGATGAGCTGCGTGATCAGTGCGACCGTTGTTTGTTTCGAGGTAAATCTCATTGTGAATCTCTTAAAAAAGAAAGGAGCGTCTGATGCCGAGAATGTCTCAAACACCAGACGCTCCGATTCAATCCAAATTCGTGACAGTATTCGAGTTGAACTCGACTGATCACTTAGATGCAGTTGCCCCAACCACTCAGTAGGGTGGTCAGGTCTGCGCCATTCGTGGTGCCGTCATTGTTGATATCTGATGCGCCACCTGATCCCCATCCACTCAAGACTCCAGCAAGATCGCTTCCGTTGATAACACCGTCCAAGTTGATATCAGCTGGGCAAGCAGAAGCGCAGCCACTTGGAGGTGGAACGCTCATCCCGAATGCATCCGCTGCGGTCCATCCACAGAGCCAATTTTCGTTTGGTCCGAAAGCTCCTCGGTATTGGGCATTCGTGAAAAAGGAATCGGAAGTTGCGGTTGAGACGCTTGTTGCAGCTGCATTTGTTGCGCGAGGATCCAAAGAAATCACTGGTTGCACAACGACAGTTCCAGAGATCACATTTGGCCCACGTGTGATAGCTGCGATTGGAGACGAACCTGCGACTGCCAGCACATTGTTATTGCCAGCCGCAAATACACCGCGAGCGTTTGCTTCGGTATATGCAGCAGAATTCACATTGTTATAAAAAACACTGTCGGTGTATTGAATCAGTTTTCCTGCTTGCTGAGCTGTGTATGCGGACGCAGGATTTGAGAACGGGTTGACTGTTGAATAGACGTTGTAATTCGTCGTCCACGTGTCAGCAAAGGTAAGCGTTCCGTTATAACCATAACCAGTTTGACCGTCCGTTGCTTCTCCGTCAGTGTTGTCATTCTTGACCACTTCTTTTCCAATATCCATGAAGATGGAATTGTTGAACTGCGCTCGAGCGTTGTCGCGCCATTTGGTTCCTGCCTTTCCACTCAGCGGTTGACCAATGAGTGTCATGTTGTAGAAGCAAGTCGTGGTGACTGGTTGCGCATCACTTTTTGCGGCGCCGTCCATTTCAACAAGCGAATCGCAAAAGCCAGATCCAGATGCAGCGCCTGCAATCGAATATCCAGCCACGATCAATCCGAACTGAACTCGACCGCGCCATCCTTGATCGACGTCGAATGAATCGTCTCCGATGTTCCAAATAGTGACATATTTCAAGTCAACAGTTCCACCCCAGATCTCGATGCCGTCATCTACATTGTTCATAATTTCGATGTGGTCGATTTTTGTTTCTTTGCCGATTGCTCCGAGCGAAAGGCCGTTGAGTTCATTTCCAAGTCCCACAACCTTGCCGCCATAGCGAAGCGATACGTATTCAAATCGTCCGCTGTTGTCGAGATCGTTTCCGCCACCATAGAACGTTCGAGTGTCACCGGATCCGCTTGCGGTCAGCCCTTCCATATTTGCATAGTTGCCCGCATTTGGAGAAGCCGTATTCGTGGTCACCGCACCAGCGCCATACTTACCGATGTATGCGTTGCCCATGACTGTGACGTTTCCCCATTCATTCGCCGCTGCGCGCCACGTTCCAGTCTTTGGATTTCCTGCAGTCCATGTCGCAACATCTTGCTTCGATGTGAAGATAACTGGCTCTAGTTTTGTTCCAACGCAATCGATTCTTCCGTCTCGGGTCACGGCGAGTGATCCACCAACATCGCTGGCGATGACGGTTCCTGCTTGGATCGTCAACGTGGCGCCTGGGAGGATGTAGCGCTGACCTTGCAGGTTGTAAGTGTTGTTTTTGGTCCAAGTGGTTGACGTTGCGATATCGGCGGTAACTAAAATTTCCGCGGAATTCGCCGAGAGAGAAATCATAGATGCGCCGATGGTTACGGCGACTGTTTTGCAAAGCGTGCGAGTCTTCATTGTGAGCAAACCTTTCTGGATTGAGTTTCGAAGCCATGTACCAGCAGAATCGAACGACGATCTGCTCAGAACAAATTGCGACAACTTGTTCTTTCAATGCCCAAAATATTCTTGAGTACTGACTTCAAAACACTACTTCTCAATTGCTTGAATACAAGTGTTTTTATGGTTAAGACTGTGTAAACATGGTTCTGCCGCATGAACACAATTGTGATTGAACAAACATTGTCATGTGTTCAGTTTGCGCAAAGAAAGTGTTTAGAAATGGTCAGCGCTTGCTTTTAGACGCACGTTCGACTTGTTCGATGTACCTGGCAATGTCTTCGCGCGGTTTCAACGATTGAGCTTCTCGAAGCAGGGGGAGCGCTTCGCTGAATCGGCTCTGACCAACATACACTTGTGCGATTTTTACTTTCGCATTTGCGGCAAAGGCATCTATTCGCGCCGCCCGTTCGTAGTACAAGATCGATTGATCGGGCTTGCCCGATCGGTTGTAGTGCTGCCCGAGCAACATAAGAGCTTCCCCATCGAGGGGATCGAGTTGAATAACCTCTTCGAGTGCGGCAGCCGTTTCATCATCACCTGCGCCGCTGCTCATCGCCAATCTGGCTTGCAATTTGAGCAATTTGCGTTTGTCGGCATCATTGAGCGATTCGTTCCAATTGGATTTCACGTGAGCAAGAAGAGTTTTCGCTTGCAATAAGCCACCGCGAGCCGCAAGCATTTCTGTTGATCGCATTGGTCGCGACACGCTTTGTGCTGGATTTTTGGTGATTGCGCGATCGAAAGCGCTGAGAGCGAGATCATTCAGTCCTTCAGAAATATAAATGTCTCCAAGCGTGTAAAGACTGTCGACGGTTGACTTACCGATGGAGTCAAGCGCTTCGAGATTGACTGCAGCTTTGATTGGTTGTTTGAGTCCCAAGTATGTATGAGCTTGCAACAACCAGAAGTCTGCTTTGTCCGGAAAGGTCGTGATCAGCACATCCAACAAACTCGCAGCGTCTTCATACTTCGCTTGCTTGAAGACAGAACGAGTGAGGCCAAGTCGCCATTCGACATTCTCTGGTTGCAGAAGGAGCGCGTTGCGATACGCCGCTTCCGCAGGTTGATAGTCCTGTCGAGCAGAGTGACAATATCCCAGCAATCCGTATGTATACGCATCTGCCCCGCCAAGTTCGATCATCTTGTTGAACGCCGAAATCGCACTTTCGAATTGACTCTTGCGAGTGCAGATCAAGCCAATGCTTCGATACGCACGGCGAAAATTTGGAAACTTTGCGACTGCGTTGCGATAATTGACCAACGCATCATCCATCTTGTCTTGCTGAAAAAGCGCTCCGCCGAGAGTGAGATCGAGCGTCGCA
Source organism: Singulisphaera sp. GP187 (assembly GCA_945896765.1). GTDB lineage: Bacteria > Planctomycetota > Phycisphaerae > Phycisphaerales > SM1A02 > F1-60-MAGs104. The sequence continues at coordinate 3,186 of CAMDEL010000053.1, read as the reverse complement.
GATGAATCGAGTTTGACGGAATCTTTTAGTAACGCTTCGGCAGCGGGAAGTTCATCGGCCATCAGTTGCCGCACAAGTTCGAGCAACGCCATATCGTCTTGAGAAACACGAGGTTCGATATCTGGATTGATTCCATATCCGCCAATAAATGATTTCTGAAAACCAGGATCATTCCAGATGATTGATAAGTCAGGTTGGGAAATCTGCATTGAAGGACCTGGTGCAGAATCTCCCTTCGCATGCGCGAAATCGGAAGATGTGTTGATACAGAAGAGAGCCACGATAATGGTTGATGTGATTCGCATAGCTTTATTTCGCTTGAAAACGAATGGGGACTCTCATGCGGCAGCTGACGCGCTGCCCGCCTTTTATTGCAGGTTCAAACTTCCATTGACGGACAGCTTCTAGAGCTGGCGCATCAAATTCTGGGTGTGATGATTTTTCAACTCGCGGATTGATGACTCGGCCAGTTTCATCGACGATGAAGATCAAAGTGACGACGCCGTCGATATTCTTCGCACGCATATCTGCGGGAAATGCACCAGCAACTTGATGGATCGCGCGTGGCCTTTGATCAATTTCAGAGAGACTGAATGCTCCTTGAAATTCCTGATCATCTGCGCCGGCTTTTCCAGTTCCGCCGATTCGCCCACCTGAAGCAAGGGAAAGTCCTCCACCGAAATCTCCGGCGCCACCTCCGCCAGTTCCATTGAGTACTTGTTCGATTGCGCTCAGGCTCGCCGCATCGAGAGCAGGAGCATCATCACTTGCGACCGGAGAATCGACACTTTGAAGAGCTTGGTTTGGATCAGGCGGTGCTTCGGATTCCGCTTTCAGCTCTTCGACTTTTTCTTTGACTTCTTCTTCGACTTTTTCCTTCTCAACATCTTCGGACAAGAGTTCAATGTTCTGATGACTCGCGTGGCTGTTCTCGTCGTCAAGAAAGAGAATCCCGCCGAAACAAATCACGGCAAGATGCACGAGCAATGCGCCGATGATGCACAGGATCACGCGCACCTTCATCATTTTTTGTCCGTGTTGATGCCGACCTTGGCGATCCCTAACTTTCGAACCTCGTCCAAGATGCCGACGACATACTTGAAGTCCGCTGCGCCATCACTATTGATGATGACCTTGGGATCCTTCGAAGTCAGTTTGAATGTCTGTAGTTTCATTGGCAACTGTGCCAGCGTGATCTTGTCTTTATTGAAGAAAATCTCGCCCTTGTCATTGACGCTCAATGTGACGGCTTTTTCCATTTCTGATTGATCGCCGAGTGACTGGGCTGATGCCGCTCCAGGCAGCGCAACTTGCACACCTTGATTCTTCGACATGCTGAGAGAGACCATGATGAATGTCGCTAAAAGAAAAAAGATAATGTCGATCAACGGAATGATATCTATGCGAGCCTTTTTCTTTTTGCCGCGGGATAGACCGCCTCCACCACCTGCCATGGTCAGGCGCCTCCAGCTATTGCAGCCGCTGCGGATGACTCGAGAATGGAATCAACGTCGAGATTGGAAATTTCACCTGTTCGCTTTTCGACGAGCAACTTGAGTTGTTCACCAGCAGCAAGCATTTCATTTTCAATTCCCTCAATTCGATTGTTGAGATAGTTAAACGGCAAGAGCGAGCAGATTGCGATCACAAGTCCAAACGCTGTCGCGATGAGAGCTTCTGAGATACCGCCGGTGATTGCTCCAGGCGAACTCAAATCTCCGCCGATCACAGAAAAAGAAGCCATCATGCCTGTCACGGTTCCAAGAAGACCCAGAAGTGGAGCAAGTGTGATGACAGTGTCCAAAATTGCGATACCGCGTCGATACCTCTTGAAAGCACGCGTTTCTGCATACGCAAGCGCATGTCCGAGTGATTGATCTCGATGCTCGAGCGCATAGCCAAGCGTTGTCACCACTGCGTCCTTGGACTTGTTGGCGAGTTCGATTGCTGCGGCAAGATTTCCTTTTCCAACTTCGACAAAAAATTTCCCGAGGGTCTTTGGACTTCGTTTGCGTTGCTCGTTCAAGAGGAAGAGCAACCGTTCTAAGACGACTGCCAGCGCGACAACAGATGCGAGCAGCAATGGCCACATGATTGGGCCGCCCTTCACGAAAACATGAACAATGTTTGTTTTTTGGACGAGAGCTTTGAGAGCGCCACCGCGAGATGGATCGAGTGGAAGAGTTCCTTCGCCCGATGCGACCAAGGATCCGATCGCGCCAGAGAGTTCTCCTTCGAGAGGCCGCACAAGTGGGTTGGGCGAACCGACTTGCGGAACAGCGACTCCTGCCATTCCCGAATCAGCGCGAAAGAAAGTGATCGGTCCGATCATTGCGAATTGCCCATTCATTACGGTGCCAAGGGTGTCAACACCAACTCCAGCGAATAGATTTCCACCAATCACATCGAAGAGGCGCTTGATTGTCAGGCTGGTAAACAAAGTTTGTCGCGCAAATCGTTCCGTTGGAGTAAGTGTTTTATTTTCGACAGCCTGTTTCGCAGTCTCGACAGGCTCTCCATAGATCTGCATTTCTCCAACACCGACTTTCGTTTCGAATGTTCGCGCATATTCGTCGAGCAAACTGCCGATATAGCTCAATTCGTCTTGACGGACTTTCATTTCCGCTTTCATCGTTCCAATTTCAAGAGCACCAGCATCCACGAGTCGTTGGACCTTCTCATTGTCACGGCGAAGTTGGATGACGCTTTCTTCTAAAGTGGTCAACTCTTGTGCAAGTGGCAGCTTCTCGCCAGCAATTTGTGTACGCATCGCATTCAATTCAGTAATGCTCTTGCTCAATTCATTTCCTGCGCTGCGTGCAGCCTGACTGATTGTTGGATTTTCATCCGAAGAATCTTTTGGAGTTTGGCCGTGAGCCACAACAACTCCACAAGAAAGAGAAACGGCGGATACAAGCAAAAATGTTCGTAATAGGTTCATCATTGGATCTTCATTGGGAGTGGAACAAATGTGGGAGTTTCTTTTCCTTGGATAATTTCGAGAGCCTTCAGAATCGAATTTGATGTTGCCGGGGCTGGCTCCCATTTCCAACCATCTTCTGTTGGTCGACCGATGCCACCCTCGCCTCGTGGACTGATGTAGTACGCCTGCGCGAGTCCGATGTAGAGCACTTGAACTTCGCTTGATGAGCCATCTGCGAGCGTTTTAATTTCATACGTCACCGC
>CAMDEL010000052.1 GCA_945896765.1 Singulisphaera sp. GP187 | reverse complement strand
GAGGCAGTCGCCGAAGCGAGAGCGAAGGGATTTACACCGCCGAGCTATCCAGTTCGAACGCAGATTTCAGTTACGCAAGTTCGCTCGAGTGCGCTTGCAAACAATTTGGATTTGCGTGTTGTGCAGTTTGATCCTGCGATTGGTGTGACTGCGATCGATAAAGAACTCGCGAAGTTTGAGGCACTTTTGACTGGCGGTTACACCAAGAACACGACTGGAGTTCTGACTCAGTTGGAAGAAGGATCGCCAACAGATTCGAGCAGCGCAAATCTTGGAGTCAGCGTTCCGCTTGCAACTGGTGGAACTGTGACGACTGGAACCTTGTTCAATCAATTTGATACACAGTCAATTCTTGCTCCGGGAATTTCTCCATATCAAGCAGGAATGCAGGCTTCGATTTCGCAACCGCTGCTCCGAGGGGCAGGCATTCGCACCAACACGGCTTCGATTCGCATCGCGAAGTATCAGGGGCGCATTATCGATTCTCGAACCAAGCTTCAGGCGATTCGAATACTTGCGGATGCGGAGAAGGCATATTGGAATCTCTATCGCGCATCGAAACAGTTGGAGGTTCGCATTCGTCAATATGACGTTGCTGCGACTCAGTTGGCGGAGGCGCGCAGACGCGTCGAGCAGGGGCTTGCTCCTGAGATCGAGGTGATGCGAGCGGAGAGTGGGCTGGGCGGAACGCTTGAGCAGGTCATCATCACTGATAATGTGCTTCGATTGCGACAGCGGGATTTGAAACGTTTTATGAATGATCCTCGATTGCCTGTGGAAAGTCCGACGGCAATCGCTCCCATCACTGACGCAGCGCCCGTTAGTCTTCGCTTCAACGACCAGAAATTGGTTGCGGATGCAATGGAGGGTCGAATGGAACTTTTGGAACTCGAACTGCAATTGCTTGTTGATGCAGAACAAATCGATTTAGCGCGCAACGCAGCTTTGCCCAACTTTGTTGTGGGATATCAGTACCAATTCTTGGGAGATGATTCGTCGCTGGGATCTGCGTATGGAGCAATGGGCGATGCTGACGGAGCGATCTTTACTGCGACGGCAACAGTGCCGCTTGGAAATGAAGCTGCAAAGTCTGTGATCAGTCGAACCATCTTGACGCGGTTGCAGCGATTGGCAAGTCGCGAGGCGCGTCGTCAAGCGATCACGCAAGAAGTTCTCAATGCTGCGGATACGGTCGAAAACACTTGGCGAAGAATCTTGGCAGCACGCTTGGAAAGTGTTTTGGCTGGGCGAACATTTGATGGAGAAAAGCGGCAGTTTGATGTAGGTCTTCGCACGAGCACAGATGTGCTGGACGCTGCATCGCGATTGGCGAATGCGCAGAGTCGCGAAGTGGATGCACTTGCAGGTTATGAAATTGCGCTGATTGATCTCGCATTTGCGACAGGCACAACCCTTGGAAGTTCAGGCATCGTGTTGCCGGATTCGATCAACCCCGCTTCGGTGCGTTGAGAATCTCGTCGGGCGCGCAGGCGAGCGTGAAACCTGTCCAGCGGAGCGCAGGCGAGCGTGAAGCCAGTCCAGCGAGCGCAGGCGCGCGTGAAGCCAGCGCGTCAATATGGCAGCGAGTCTTTGACCGCGGTTCGAAGAATCATGAACGCACGCCAAGTCAGATCACGCAATCGCAAATCGACAGTTTCATCACTCCAGATTTTTCGAAACGCCTCTTCGAGCGCGCGGTCTGACTGGCGACTGATGCGCCTGCGGTGATGCACAATCGAAGATGCGATCGTCAAGCCATAATAGACCGCACCCAATGACTGATCGTCCAAGGTTTCGCCTTCGAGTCGTAATTGTTTGAAGGCATCTTTGTATGCGATGAGCGTTGCAATTGGTGTATCAGATGCGATGAGCGAATCAATGGGGCTTGTCGCTTTTGGATCAATTTCTTGTACAAGCCATTTCACCAAGGTGTGGGAAGGAGAATGGTCCGACTGGAGAACCCACTGGAGCGGCAATGCGAATGTTTTCTCAGGATCGTTCATCGCGTTTTTCTTTCAAGAGCTTGCAACAGCGTTGATACTTCGCGGTGAATCATGTCTGGATCATCATCGAAGTTTCCAAGTTGCTCCATAAGAGCAGCGACGAATTTTCGTTTCATTCGAGCGAGTGTGTTTGCCACCTGAGCGGGAGATGTCAGCGACCACTGTTTCATGAATGTTTCGGTGGAGATAGGTTCGGCTCCAGTTCGCATTGGTTCAAGGATGCGTCGATTGAAAATATCCCACTGCACTTCCTGACTATTGACAATCGCCCATTCGCGAACGACAGATATTGCTTGATCGATCATCATTGTGACCCATTGTGCATGAAAGGCATGTTCTGGCTCATCGAGATTCAGGTCGGCATTTTGGTCACCGCTTCTGGGGTCATCATCAAGCGAAAAGATAGTGCCACTCGCTGGCTTTCTTGTCGGAGATTTTCTTCTGCGAAGTTCATCGATCGCAAAGTTGCGGACAGAAGTCAGGAGGAGGGATCGAAATCGTCCTCGTTCAGGCGCGGCGCGTGCGAGTAGATCTCGTCCGAGCATGACATCACAAATGAAGGCTTGGGTGACATCGTCGGCTTCAGCGTGAGAAATGCCACTTTTTCGAACGAACGCGTGAATCGCCGGCCAATATCGCCGCGCAACACCTTCGCGACTTTGACCAGCCGTTGGCGAGTTTGACGCTGCGTCAATAATTGTTTTCCAATTCGTCTGGCTTGCGCCTGCAGAGGAATTGCTGGATCTGTTCAGTTGCGTGTTTTCGTTTTCTGAATTCATGATCCACCTTTTAATACGAAGGCACACGTGAAACCAATCCAGCGAACGCAGGCGCCCGTAAAACTAGCGAGCGTGAACCCAAACAGCGAGCGCAGGCAAGCGTGAAACAAGCGGGCGCGAAGGCGCCCGTAAAACTCAGTCCAGCGAGCGCAGGCGAGCGTAAAAATGGAGCCGAGGGGAGTCGAACCCCTGTGCCGATCCATATGAAAAGCCGCATCTACGCGTGTAGCCGTCCATTCAATCTCGGTCTGCGCTCCGTTGGACGGCGGCGTGCAGCAAACCTTGGCACGCAATTTTCTCGTTCCTCCACGGCGTGCCAGCCCTTTGGAACCAGTCCGATTTGTGTCGGCCCCCCGCCTCATCGGACGTCAGACGGGGTGGCCGCGTGGCCAAATTAGGCCGCGAGTGCGTACTGCGTGTTTGCAGACGTGTTTTGCATCCTTTTTACGTGGCCTGGATGCTCCACGACGCGCGACGACAGACCATGCTGGCCGGTCGAAGCCAATTCGGCCCCGATTGTCAAAGATCAACCATAAGTATACGTTGTCAGAAACTTTTCTGCGTCAAACTTATTCAATTTACGCTGTTTTTTTATCTCTCATAAATTGTCGAATGAATCAATTTTGTGACCTATCCTTATTCACTCATGACGCGAACACATGCAATTCTCTGCGCAATCGGAACAACGCTTGCGCTATTCATTCTTCCATCGTGCGAAGTATCTGATGCTCGTGCCGATGAAACGGTGAAGCAGACTCCTTCAGATTCCAAATCACAACAGGACACGAAAGAAATGACAACGAAATCGACTCTTCCTTCCAAACGAACCTATTCCAAATCTGGTTTCGATATCACGCCACTTTCCAAAACCGAAATCGCAGAGTTGGCCAAGAAGTTAAGCCCCGAAGCATTTCGCGTGACACAGAATTCTGGAACAGAACCTGCCTTTTGCGGCAATTTGGTTGACAACAAAAAGCAGGGGGAATATTGCTGCGTGGTTTGCGGACTGCCGCTTTTTTCCAGCGATAGCAAATTCAATTCAGGAACTGGATGGCCGAGTTTCTTTTCGCCCGTTGATCCTGCGCATGTCAGCGAAAAAGTGGACGGCGCACACGGTATGGAACGAACCGAGATCAACTGCGCACGATGCACTTCGCATCTTGGTCATGTCTTTGAGGATGGCCCCGCCCCAACAGGATTACGATATTGTCTCAACAGTGCAGCACTTGTTTTTGTAGAGAAAGGAACGAAGATGCCAGCGACAAGCGAACCAATCAAGAGTGAGACCGCATACTTTGCAGGAGGATGTTTCTGGGGAGTCGAGCACATTTTTCAAGAAGCCCCTGGAGTAATCACCGCAGAGAGTGGATACATGCAAGGGACGAAAGAGAATCCGACTTATGAGCAAGTCTGTGGTGGAGAGACTGGACACGCCGAGAGTGTGAAAGTGGTCTTCGATCCGACGGTGATTTCATTTCGACAACTTGCAGAAGGATTTTTCTTGATGCACGATCCGACGCAAGTCAATCGTCAGGGGCCGGATTCTGGGTCGCAGTATCGCAGTGGCATTTATTGTTCGACGCCAGAGCAACTCGCGCAAGCCAAAGATCTCGTCGCAAAGTTGACCAGCGAAAAGAAGTTCAGCCGTCCGATTGCAACTCAAGTTGAATTGGCAAAGAAGTTCTGTCCAGCCGAGGAATATCATCAGGATTATGTGGATAAGACGGGGCGTGTTTGTCACGTTGGAAATCCGTGGCCTCAGGTCTTGGGCGCGGCGAAGTGATTTGCGTTGTCGCGATTGCGCTGATGGTATTTCCTGCGCTGACCTTGGCGCAAACTCCAGCCGCGCCAATTGAGGCGAAAGCAGGTCAACCTGTTCCAACTTCTGATTCACCAATACTCAATTCGCTCGAATCTGTGCCGAGCGCACTTCGTTTGCGTGAGTGGCACGACTTGCTCGGTGGCGAACCGCATGTCGCAGGAACAGATGGCGATGCAAGAGAGATTCGAAGAATCGATTTGGCATTTCGCAAGATGGGATTGATGGTGGAGACGCATGAATTCTGGCCGCTTCTTTCCAGGCCAATTTCAGCGCGAGTTGAGATCGTTGATAAAACTGATGATGCCGGCGCAAATCCAACGGCTCCGTCAACTCGCCGTGGCGTTCTTTCGGTCATCGAAAAAAATCTCGCCGAAGATCCAGCCGCGGCGCATTCAGACCTGACGTGGGGTTGGAATGCATACAGCGCATCGGGTGATATCACCTGCGAAGTCGTGTATGCAAATTATGGAACACGCGAAGACTTTGCACGATTGAAAGAACTCGGTGTGGATGTGAAAGGCAAGATCGTCATCGCGCGATATGGCGGAAATTTTCGTGGATACAAAGTGAAGTTCGCACAAGAAGCGGGCGCTGCAGGGCTCTTGATTTATATCGATCCTGCAGACAGCGGATTCAAGAAGGGCGATGTCTATCCAGCAGGACCATGGGCGAATGACACATGCATTCAGCGCGGATCAATTGTGAGTCTTCCATATCCAGGTGATCCACTCACGCCTGGAAAACCTGCTACAAAAGATGCGGCCCGTCTTGATCCAGATGCGATCGACCTCCCCAAGATTCCTGTACAGCCCATTGGATATGGTGCGGCGGGACAGATTCTGGCGAAGATGACAGGCAGTGAAGTGACCGACGCTTCGTGGCGCGGAGGGCTTGCGATGCCGTATCGCATTGAAGGTGGTTCAGCGCTTCAAGTGCGAATGAAAGTCGAACAGAAACGAGAAATTCGTCGCACTGCAAATGTCATTGCTCGTCTGAAGGGGAGCGCCAACGATGGATCGTTTGTTGTCATTGGTTGCCATCATGATGCGTGGGGATTTGGCGCGGCAGATCCACTTGCAGGAACAATTGTTTTGATGGAAACAGCGCGCGCTTTTGCAGAGTGTGCGGCGAAGGGCTTGCTGCCAAAGAGCGACATCTTGTTTTGCGCTTGGGGCGCGGAAGAATTTGGCATCATCGGCTCTACCGAATGGGTCGAAGCACACGAAGACGAATTGGCGAATGCGAGCGCGTATATCAATTTGGATATGGCATCGATGGGACTCAACTTGGGAGTTGGCGCATCGCCATCTGTAAAAAATGCCGTGGCGAAAGCGTGCGGTATTGATCCTGCGAAAATTGGAATGATCGGTGGTGGAAGCGACCATGTTGGTTTTCTCTTTCGATGCGCGGTGCCATCAATCACAATCGGTGCCGGCGGTGCTCCAGGAACGAGCTATCACTCAAACTATGACACAGTTGCTTGGTATCGAAAGAGTGTCGGCGAAGACTATTTCAGCGCAATGATTGTCACGCGCGCGACTCTTGCAACAGCGATCGAAATTGCAGACCGCACTGTGCCGCCAGTGTCAGCGCTTTCGTTGGTCGAAGCGATCCGCAAGAATTGCGCAGATCTGCAAGCGGCAATAAAAAGTCATCCTGGAAAAGAGGATGCAATGCGAATTGCAGCAGTCCAGCAAGTCGATGATTGCTTTGCAAAACTCGAAGATGCCGCTCGCGCATTCGATGCAAAGGTGATCGCCGCATCCTCGCAAGCTGATGTTGCGTCCGCGCAAATTCTCGCTCGGCGGGCGCGCGCAATCGATCGAGCGCTCTTGGATGAATCTGGACTTCCGGGTCGTCCATGGTTTCGGAACCTTTTAATCGCTTCAGATCGCGATAGTGGGTACAAGGGGTCTGCACTTCCGTCGTTTGAGGATGCGCCGGATGGAGCTGGGGCTACAGCTGCTGCGGCGCAACTTTGCGCTTCTGCGCAGCGACTGGAAGAGATTTTGTTAGAGAAATGACCTTGGAGTCGAATTTTTTAGAAAAACCTCATTTTTCTTTTGGAAATGGCGAAATGGAGGCTATAGTTTCTTAGTTTCACTGAACATACAAAACCCATATCGAGAAAAAATGCGCCTAAAACTTGCTTCCATTATTGGGATATCCGCCATCATCGCTTCGACTGCCTCTGCAGGAGTCACTGCGATCAAACCAAAGTTGGTCATTGGTACTGGACTGGTTTATCCAACCTGCATCGCAAGTGCTCCTGGAGATACCAGTCGCATTTTTGTGTTGGAGAAGGCAGGACGAATTCGCATCATTACCCTTGGAACCACTCCCGCGTTGCTCGCGACCTCTTTCTTGAACATCGATCCGTTGGTAGCAGGTGGTGCATCGACGAGTGATGAGATGGGTTTGCTCGGTATGGCATTCGATCCGGACTATGCGACCAACGGCCAGTTCTATGTTTACTACACCGGGACAGGCACCAACAACCTAGCGCGTTATACGGTGTCAGCGACCGACCCCAACGTTGCCAACGCCGCTGGCGTCGTGATGATGACTTGGTCGGATCCATATTCGAACCATAACGGAGGCGACATCCACTTCAAGCCTGGTACTCGCAATCTTTATATGGGTACGGGTGATGGTGGAAGTGCGAATGATCCTGGCAACGTGGCCCAGAATCTCAGCAGCAGATTGGGCAAGATGCACCGCATCACTCCGACTGTTGGTGGTGCCTCCCCTTACTACACGATTCCAGCAGGCAATCCGTTTGCTGGTGGATCGACCACAGCTGATGACACGGTCTGGTCCTATGGTTTGCGAAACCCTTGGCGGTGGTGCTTCGACAGCGCGAACGGTGATATGTACATCGCAGACGTTGGGCAGAATGCAGTCGAGGAAGTGGACTTTGAACCGAGTGCCACTGCAGGTGGCCGCAACTATGGTTGGCGCTGCACAGAAGGCGCCAGCTCCACTGGACTCACCGGCTGCACGTTCGGCAGCCCATTGCTAACGGCGCCGGTCCGCACCTACGCCCACACCACTGCAGGTGGTTATTCAATCACGGGCGGCAATGTCTATCGTGGCTGCGCTATGCCCGACATGCAGGGCATCTACTTCTATGTCGACTACGGCACGAACAATTCGTGGTCGTTCAAGATGGCCAGTGGAGTTGTTACGGAATTCGTGACGCGTAATTCAGAGTTACAGATTGCACTTGGTGGCCAAACGGTGAATCAAGTCGTGGCATTCGGCGAAGACGCCCTCGGCGAGATCTATATGGCCGACCACGGCGGTCAGATCTACAAGATCGTGCCTGCATCAGGTGAAGTTGTTTGCAATCCACCGCCGCCTGCGAATCCAGCTGATTTGAACCTTGACGGTTTCGTTGATGGCGGAGATTTGACAATCTTGCTCAGTTGTTGGGCGACAGTGTGCGGAGATATCAATGATGACGGATATACGGACGGTGGAGACTTGACTATTTTGCTTAGCAATTGGGGTACGTGATTCGGGCGGGATTCCAGCAGAAAACTTGAAAGTCAAACCCTCGGCATTTGCTGGGGGTTTTTTCTTTTTGGAGTGTTTATTTGCGAGCGTTGGCTTTCGCCCGCACTTTCAGATTGATCATTTCGATCACCAGCGAGAACGCCATCGTGAAATAGATCGCACCCTTTGGAAAGGAGACATGAACAGATTCAAGAATCAGGGCAGCGCCGATCAGCACGAGGAATGAAAGCGCGAGTGTCTTGAGAGTTGGATGACGCTCGATGACTCTCGAAACCGCTCCCGCAAAGATCATCATCACCAAGACTGCCAAGACGATTGCCGAAATCATAATGGTCAGATTGTTCGCCATACCAATCGCAGTGATGACAGAGTCGATTGAGAAGATGATGTCCATCAAACAAATCTGAGCGAGGATGATCGAAAGTGCAGCGCGCTTGGCGGTGGGCTTGGAAGATTCGTGCGGCGATTCGACTTGATGATGCATCTCCAGAACAGCTTTGGTCATCAGAACAAGGCCGCCGATTCCCAACACAAGATCGCGAACGCTTGGCTCGACAGAATGGCCCATGACAGACATAGCAAAGAGGGGAGTTGTCAGTTTCGCAAGCCAGTCGATACACAGCAAGAGCAGAATGCGAATTCCCATTGCCAACGCGAGTCCCCAGAATCTGGCACGTTCTCGCTGTTTTTCTGGCAATCGACCACACAGAATTGCGATATAAACCACATTGTCGATGCCCAGAACGATCTCCAAACCGCTGAGCGTGACAAACGCGATGAGGTTGTCGAAGGTGAAGAGTTCCACTGAGTAGGACGTACGATAT
>CAMDEL010000051.1 GCA_945896765.1 Singulisphaera sp. GP187 | reverse complement strand
TCCTAACAATCAGAAGGACTTTCACAATTATGACAACAAACCAAAATATCGATCAAACTCTTTCGCAGCGCATGGAATCACTCGAGGCACGCATCGCAGAATTGCAAAATGCCTCTGTCAATGCTCGGCGATGGAAAACTCTTGCTGTCACTGCAGGTGTTGCATTGATCGCACTTGCAGGTGTCGCTGCGACTCAGTCATCACAAACCGCAGATGTCATTCGCGCACGGCGCTTTGAAGTCGTCGATCAGAATGACAAGATCGTTCTTCTTGCTGGCATTGGACAGAATGGCGGCCAGATTGATGTCTGGAGCAACGGCGGAACAAATGTCTTGCGATTCGGCGCAAACAATGATGGCGGCGATCTTGCGATTTGGAATAATGCTGGCAGCGGCGTTGCAAGCGTCTACGCATCATCGCAAGGCGGGAGAATCGAAGCGCTCATGCCTGATGGAAGTGGTTCTGCTGTATTGCATGCGGAAACGAGTGGCCCAGGACTTGCGATCATTGATGGCCAAGGTCATCCAAGAATCGTTGCTGCGATGGCGGGCACATCGACTGGCATCAACATTCGTTCTGCAGCAGGTGAAGAACTTGCCGCGATGGGCGCAGTCGATGGCGAAGGCGGAATTCTGCGAGTTGCGAAAAATGATGGAACACTCGCGGCGCAAATGGTTGCCTTCCCAAGTGGCGGATCCATCGGTTGTGCGAATCGCAACGGATCACGCTCTGCGGTTCTTGAATCCGCACAAAACGATACTGGTGGAGTGATGAAACTTTTCGGGCAAGACGGGAATGAAGCACTTTCCGGAGTGGCGCAATCCGAATCTGGCGCGAGATTCTCGCTGTTTGGATCACAGCAACAAGCAGTGACCGTTCTCGAAGCAGGAATGAATGGAATGGGAATGATTTCATTTCTGCAAGGAACAACACGAGTTGCAGGATTGGGAGCGTCGACCAATGGCGGATTGCTGAATCTTGCCAAGACAGATGGAAAAGCCGTGATCGTTGCAGGTGCAGCGAGCGATGCAGATGGTGGCGCAATCAGCGTTCGAAGCGGATCGGGATCACAACTTGTTCGAGTTGGAGTAGACCGAATTGGTGCGGGCGAAGTGGCCGTCTATGACGGACCAGGAACACGCAAGCGCGTCTTGAGCGCGATCGCTTCTGCACCGTAATCAAGATGACGCCGAAGCGGATGCGCAAGCGAATGAGGTTCCGCTTTCGACATAGAAATTGAGAAGTTCGCCAGTTGAAAAATCTGCGGCGGCTTGACCTGCAGGAACCGTGATCCACATTGGAATCACGACATGCGCAAGAATTTTATTGTTCACAGTATCAGTCGCCAGCACGCGACCTTGAACGCTGCGCGGATGACCGTTCACTGGTTCGATATAGACGCCGCCGCCAGTAGCTCTATTCATCTTCAGCGCACGAGCGTGAACAACACCATTGATGTGGCGACCGATCCGACTGGACAACATTGATCGTGCTGCAGGATTGGTGTCGACAAGGTCGAGCGAATAGTTTGTTCTGGGAATCGCGATGGTCATTCGACCTTCGGTGAGTGATTCAAGAACGACGAGTGCGGTATCGGTTTCAGTGTGTTGCATGCGAGTCCAAGAATAGCAAGCCAGAAGATTGGTGACACGCACAAATCTTGGGATCGGATAAACCGTGTGAGCCGTCCGTCTCGTCCGAATTCCGTCTCGGTTCGTCTCGGTCACGCACTCAACCAGCGCAAACTAGTGATCGACTCGTTTGCCCAAGATCGGCGTCAATGCCGCAACTTGCTTCTCCACCGTTGCGCGATCTCGCGATTCGAGGTTCAACCGTAACAATGGTTCCGTGTTGCTGAGCCGCACATTGCACCACCACTCCCCTGCATCAAGGCTCAATCCATCCAACTCTGTAAATTTTCCAGTCGAATATGCAGCGCGCAATGCGGCAAGCGCACCCAACTTGTCCTCGTTCTGAAAATTAATTTCGCCCGATTGCTGATACCGCTGAAATGGTGCGATGATCTTTGAGAGCGGCATCTTCTTCGCAGCAAGCAAACTTGCAACGGCGAGGAATGCGCGAATGCCACTGTCGGCGTTAAACATGTCTGCGAAATAAAAGTGTCCAGAGAGTTCTCCACCAATCGGCGCACGAGTCTCCGCCAATCGCGCCTTCATAAAGACGTGGCCGACTCGACTTTCGATCGGCACTCCGCCAGCTTCGATGATTGCTTCTCGAACACTGCGCGACGAACGAAGGTCATAAACCACCGCCGCGCCTGGCGCAGATTTGAGCGCTTCTCCAGCAAGAGCAGCAAGCAAAAGATCACAACCGATCGGCGTACCGCGTTCGTCGACGATCACGCAACGATCTGCGTCGCCATCGAAGCACACACCAAAGTCCATCTTTCCTGCGATGACCGCAGCACGAACCGAGGCAAGATTTGCCTCGACGAGTGGATTGGGTTCGTGCACGAATTCGCCAGAACTATTGTCATAGTTGATCGTTTGAATCTCGAAGCCCGCAACTCCATCAAGCACTTTGGGCGCCATCGTTCCAGCCATTCCGTTGCTTGCATCAATCGCAACGCGCAATCGACACGAACCATCCAGAACAGATGGATGCAACAAACGCAAAAGATGATCCCGATATGCTTTCCACAGATCGACTTGTTCTTCTCGACCAGCGCGACGCTCAACATTTCCTTCTTCGCATTCCTTGGCATACTCGCGAATCACTTCCAATCCGCTGCCAGTGCCAACAGGCTTCGCATGAATTCGACTGACCTTGAATCCGTTGTATTGCGCTGGATTGTGACTCGCCGTCACTTCAACACCACCAGCACAATTGAAATGATTGATTGCGAAATATGTCATCGGCGTGTCGACCATTCCAACATCGATTACATGCGCGCCGAAATCTTGAATGCCGCGCTTGAGTGCGTTCGCCAATGACGGCGAACTCTTGCGCATGTCACGACCAACAACGATGTGACGCATCTTTGGATGATCGACACCATCTTTTGTTGCACGCTCGGTCAACCACCGCGCGCATCCATAACCAATCTTCCACGCAAGCGCCTCATTGAGAGGAGATGGATATGTCGCCCGCACGTCATACGCTTTAAAAACCTTGTCAAGCATGGGGGCGGATAATAGGTTGCAGAGAGAAGTCGGTCGTGATACATTGACGCTCCGCTATTTCCCTCGAATTTGTGTTCGCAGGAGATGGCAAAGGTCCTAGGCTTCGGTGAGTTTGGGACCTCATTCGTTTCTCCCCCCGCAAAAGCGCCCTATCGAGCGTGCTGCGCCGCAAGGCTCCACCGGCTGAACGTTCGGGTGTCGCTGCTTCCAGTCATGCTCACATCGAGCCCGCCTTGGAAGTGTTTTCGAAAAAGGAATCTCACATGTCACTTGTCAACGAACTCATTGAAGCAGGAATCCACTTCGGTCAACGCAGATCGAGTTGGAATCCAAAGATGGCTCCCTATATTCAGGGTGTCAAGAATCAAATTCACATCATCGACATCCGCGAGACAATCAAGGGTCTCCTGTTGGCGAAGAAATTCATTTCCAAAACTGTCAGCGAAGGCAAAGATGTGCTCTTCGTCGGCACCAAGCGTCAAGCACGCAGCGCGATCGAAACACATTGCGCAGCTTGCCAAATGCCATACATCACGGAGCGTTGGCTCGGTGGACTGCTGACCAATTTCCGAACTGTGCGCGATCGTTTGAAGCGCCTTGAGGAACTTGAAGCACTCGTCGCAACTGGCGGCATGAAGAGCTATTCCAAGAAGATGGAATCGCAACTGAGCCGAGAGTTGAAGAAAATTTATCGCAATCTCAACGGCGTTCGTGCCATGACGAAACTTCCATCTGCCCTCGTCGTCGTCGACGTCAATCGTGAGATGAATGCCGTGCGCGAAGCAAAAAACCTTGGAATCCCGACGATTTGCTTGATCGACACCGATGGCGATCCAGACTTTTCGGACATTCCAATTCCAGGAAATGATGACTCGATGCGATCTATTGACTTGATCATTCGCGAACTCACCGCATCTGTTCAAGATGGCAAGACGCAACGACAAACATCGGCAGTAACAAGCGCACCTGAAGGTGGCGAGGATTCCGATGCTCCATCACCTCGACGACGCAGCGTTCGAAGTCGATTCCGCGTTGATGAAATTGGTGGCGGTCTGACCGACGGCGCAGCGATGGAATCTGCAGCAGCGGCACCATCAGCACCTGTTGCAACCGATCCTGCCTGATCTCTATCAAACATCTGTAAAAGGAGAACATCATGGAAACTGTAAACATTGACGCGAAGGTTGTCATGGCACTTCGAAATTCAACAGGGCTTGGTTTCGGCGATTGCCGAAGCGCGCTTGTCGAATCCGGAGGAGATCTTGCGAAAGCTGAAGCGCTTTTGCGTGAACGCCTCAAGGGCAAGATGGACACTCGAACCGATCGTGCTGCTGGCGAAGGTTGCATTGCAATCGTGATCCAACCTTCCAAGGCTGCGATCATCGAAGTCCGCGCTGAAACCGATTTCACAGCGAAGAACGAAGAGTTCCGCGAACTTGCCAAGGAATTGGCGACGATGTCGGTTGGTACCGCTGCCGGAGCCGTTGCGATGACGGCTGCTATGACGGCACGACTGGATACGACTCGAATCAAGACTGGTGAAAATATTTCGTTTGCTCGCGGAACACGCCTCGATGGCGGAGCTTTCGGTATGTATCTGCATCACGACGGCAAACTTGGCGTCCTGTTGCAATTCGAAGGCGATATGCCAGAAGATTTGGCCACTGGAATCTGCCAGCACATCGCTGCGGTTGTTCCAACTCCCCTCTCGGTTGACGAAACTGGATTGCCAGCAGATCTCGTCGCCGCCAAGCGCGAAGAAGCCAAGAAGGAAGCCGAAGCATCGGGCAAGCCACCGCAAATTGCAGAGAAAATGGCTGAAGGAAAACTTCGCAAGTATTTCGAAGAGACCACTTTGATGGGACAGAAGTATGTGAAGGATGACAAGAAAAGCATCCGCGAGTTGCTTCCAAAGGGCGTGACGATCAAGGCATTTGTTCGAATGCGCGTCGGAGCCTGATTGAAGCCAACGATTTGAAGTGAACGAGTTTGAAATCCAAGCCCCACGCAAATGTGCGTGGGGTTTTTTTATGGCATCAACCCCCTGTTTACGGGCAGATCGGAGTGCTGCAACCTTACGATTTGCCCGTAACCAAGTCCGTAACCAAGCCTGCAAACATTTTTCTAATACTTCAGGTCGTTGCGCCGATAAGAACACTCCAATGCACGCCGAAGTTTCCCGCGTTCTCCATTCACGAAAATCAACTTTCATACTGACTTACGCTGTATTTGCTGCGATGACTGCATCGACGCTCGCGCTGGCGATTCCCTCGGCGAATCAACCCGCGACCTCTGCACCACGCGACATCGCAGCCGCCATTCGATCCGAGGTCAATTCGCTTGGACTGAAGAAGGCGGTGATCGCTGTCAGCGTCCGCGATTGTGCGACGGGATATTCGGTTATTTCGCTCAACGGCAACGAACCCATGACCCCTGCGAGCAACATGAAATTGCTCACCACTGGCGCGGCGCTGCTGGGACTTGGGCCAGACTTTGTCTTTCGCACTCGAGTCCTGCGAGATGGTGACCGCTTACTCATCGTCGGCGATGGCGATCCTGCGCTGGGTGACCCTGAGTTACTTGCGGAATCCACCTATGTTGATGCATGGGGCGTCGCACATACTGGATTGACCATCGATGACCTGCTTGCGACTTGGACGAAAGCAATCAAGGCGAGTGGCATGACGCGCGTCAGCGAAATTGTCGTCGACGACCGCATATTCGTGCGCGAAGGACCTCATCCGCTCTGGCCGAAGGATCAACTCGACGAAGGATATTGTTCGCCGCCTTCTGGGATGAATTTTCACGGTAATGGTCTTTGTGTGAAAGCTTCGCCCAATCCTGGGCATGCGCCCACAATCACATCAATGAGCCCGTCGGCACCGTGGCTGACGATCGTCAATAAAGGAACAAGTCGTACTGGCAAGAACGATCGCAACACGATGTGGATTGCGCGGCAACCAGAGACTGGCGAACTGACAATCTTTGGAAATGTGAAGATTCCGTATGTCGTGCCAATCACTGTTGGCATCGGAGATCCTGCAGGATTTCTTGCACAGTGCGTCGCGCACCGACTGATCGCTGCGGGCATTCCCGTCCAGAGCACACGACTTGCTGCGGCGAACGATCCCGAGCCGAAGGGAACCGCCGTTGGACCCGTTCTGCAAACACCGCTTGCAACAGTCCTCACGCACTGCAATGTTGAGAGTCAGAATCTCTATGCCGAAAGTTTGATGAAGCGACTCGCAGCAAAGATCACTGGCGCACCAGGATCTTGGGCGACTGGAGCGATTGTCGTGAAGAGCGCGCTCGAGGCGAACATCGGCGAGAGCGCAAGAGGATTCGTGATCTCCGATGGCTCTGGACTTTCTCGCGGCAATCGTGTGACGGCTGATGGCATGACGGCGTGGATCACTGCGCTTGCAAATAATGCGGCAATTGGCTCGATTTTCATAGACAGCCTTGCAGTCGGTGGAAAATCAGGAACCGTTCGCAAGCGAATGAAAGACATCGATCCTGCTGTCGCCACAGTGCAGTGCAAAACGGGATACATCGATAAGGTGAGTTGTCTTTCTGGGTTCGTCACTGCACGCGATGGAACACGATATGCATTCAGCGTGCTTGCGAACAATCTCTGCGAAGTGAATTCGGTCGGCAAGGCGAAAAAACTGCAAGAACGCGTCGCGAAAGTGATCGCGGATTCGCTCAGCGCACGACCGAAGCCCGCGCTAGGCGGTTGATTTGTGGATCAAGTTGCAGATGGCGGACGAAACGCCAATCGCGCTTCTTCAACATCTGCGTACATCTCGAACAAGCTGTCCAGTTTGGTCATTCGCACGATCTGCACAATCGAACCTTTCAGCCCGCATAATTTCACTTCGCCACCGGCACTCTTGCTGCGAGTATGCAGCAGCAGCAATGATCCAAGCCCGATGCTTGAGATGATTTCT
Organism: Singulisphaera sp. GP187; assembly: GCA_945896765.1. GTDB lineage: Bacteria > Planctomycetota > Phycisphaerae > Phycisphaerales > SM1A02 > F1-60-MAGs104. The sequence continues at coordinate 2,065 of CAMDEL010000051.1, read as the reverse complement.
AATTTCGAACAGTCGACGATGATGTTGCGAACTCCACCTTTGACAAGTGCGGTGACTTGTTCGGAGAGTTGACCAGCAGTTGACGCATTCAATCCTCCGTCCGCACGCAGGATCATCAAGTCGCCAACAACTTCGATTGCATACATCTCCATCTGTTTATCCTTCTACAACTCGCATTGCGATCAAGTCCTGAACATCCACTAAACCCAGTGGTTTTCCTGCCAAATCGACAACGGGAATTTCGTCGAGTCGTTTTTCCTGAACCAGCCGAACTGCATCGCGCACCAACGCATCAACAGTCAGACATGTTGGTCGAGCGGTCATCACGGTCGAGACCAAAGAATCGAGCGCTTCCAATCCGCCGCCATTGACCAGCCGTCGCAGATCGCCGTCGGTAAAGATTCCAGAGAGACGACCATCGGCGTCGACAAGCATGATCGCACCTGCGCGGCGACCTTCGCCAGCAGCCGCAAGGGCTTTGCGAACCGTCACCGAATCTGAGACGACGGTCAAGTTATTCCCAACGCGAAAGCGAAGTGCTTCCGTGATTTGACGAAGTCCCGCTCCAAGCATTCCACCTGGATGATGACGATGAAAATCGTCTGCTTGAAAGTTGCGTCGGCGAGCGAGAGCCAACGCGAGCGCATCCCCCGCTGCCAACATCGCCGTTGTGCTTGCAGTTGGCGCGAGATTCAATGGGCAAGCCTCGACAATATCCCCAACAGAAACATGCGCATCGCAGAGTCGAGCGAGATTTGTGGTCGCTCGGCAGGAAACACCGATGCGCGCAATACCGTCCGCCTTCAGATGGAGGGCGAGATCGATCACTTCCGCCGTCTCTCCGCTGTACGAAAGCAGCAGCGCGATATCGCCTTCTCGCATTCGACCGAGGTCTCCGTGCACCGCTTCGGAAGGATGAATGACGTGCGAAGGCTGCCCCAAACTTGCAAGAGTTGCAGAGATTTTCGCGCCGATCAAGCCAGATTTTCCAAGTCCAGCAACAACCACGTGACCGGTACATGATTCAAGAAGGTCCAGCGCACGAGTCCATCCAGTGCAATCTGAGGATCCGCCGCGCAGTCCACGAGCCATCGATCCAAGTGCAGTCGATTCTGCCTCGATGACTTCCGCCAAGAAGGCGAGTTCGGATGTGCCGACTGGGGCTTTCATTCTGGCTAGGTTAGCGGATACTCTGCGCCGATGGCACTGCAAGATGATTATGAAGTTCGCCTCTCTAGTTTTCAGGGACCGCTGGACCTTCTGCTCTTTCTTGTTCGTCGATCAGAAGTCGATATCTCCGACATTCCGATTTCGATGATCACCGAGCAATATTTCGGATTCTTGAAAAACATTCACCGAGTCGATGTTGAACTTGCAGGTGAATTTCTGGTGATGGCGGCGACGCTTGTTGAAATCAAGAGCAGAACGCTTGCGCCGCGATCACCTTCGCAGATTGATACGACTGGAGAGAGCCGACGCGAGGCAGCGGATCCACGCTTCGAACTCGTGCAGCAACTTTTGGCATATCAACAGTTCCGTACCGCAGCAGGTGCGCTCGATCGACTGCGACTTGAAAGTGCGCGCAGATATGTTGCGGGTTCGCATGGCGGCGGGATGATTCCCGACACCGACGAAAACGAATTTTCCGTCGAAATCGAAGATGCGCATGTTCTGGATTTGGTCGAATCTTTCGAGCGGATCATGCAATCGGTGGACATCTCTCGCTTGGGGGATCATCGCATTGAATATGACGACACGCCGATCAGTTTGCATCAGGCGGATTTGGTTGATCGCCTTGCGCACAGTGAGCGTCGACGCATGACGATGCAGCAGATTTTTACTGGAAGATCGCGCGGCGAAATGATCGGACTCTTTCTTGCGCTGCTGGAATTGGCGCGACAACAACAGGTTGCAGTGCGACAAGATGATGGAGATGCCGATATTGAAATCGAGCTTTTGCAATTGAGCCCAGAGCCCGGAACGGAAAGTGTGTCGCCGGTTCTTGACAGTCAAATTGCTGCGCAAGAAAGCGCGGACTAGGACAGAGTCAAATTGAGTGTCAAAG
>CAMDEL010000050.1 GCA_945896765.1 Singulisphaera sp. GP187 | reverse complement strand
TCGCAATTTTTACTCTGCCTACGCCGCTGAGCGCTGTGCCTCTTGAGCCCATTCGATACGGAAGAGATGTTCGCCCGATTCTTTCAGATCGGTGCTTCATCTGCCATGGTCCCGACAAAGAAAAGCGACATGCGGACTTGAGACTCGACAGCTTTGAGGAAGCGACCAAGGCACGGACTGAAGGAGCTGCAATCGTTGCGGGCAATGCTCAAGCAAGCAATCTTTTGCGGCGAATCACTTCCGATGATCCAAAGTTCATGATGCCCCCTCCCGACAGCACGAAGCATTCGCTCGACGCTGCTCAACGGGAAATCATTCGGCGCTGGATTGATGATGGTGCTCAATATGAATCGCACTGGGCATTCACGGCACCGACGCGACCGATGCCTGCGACTCCAAAGAATGCGCAGTGGTCGGCAAACGAAATTGATCGATTCTTGCTTGCCCGCATGGAAAAAGCAGGCGTTGGCCCAAGCCCCCCCGCCGAAGGCACAACTCTTGTTCGGAGAATTTTTCTAGATCTCACAGGTCTGCCACCGACGCCTGAGGAAATCGAATCGTTCGTGCGTGATGCCAGCCCAGACGCGCGCGCAAAGTTGATTGATCGATTGATGTCGCAGGAACCCTATCGCTCGCGATACGCAGAGCGCATGGCCGTACCGTGGCTCGATATTGCAAGATATGCCGACACAAGCGGCATTCATATGGATGCAGGAAGATCAATTTGGCTTTGGAGAGATTGGGTCATCAATGCTTTCAAAGACAACAAGCCATATGACCAATTCATCACCGAACAACTTGCGGGTGATTTGATCCCAAGCGCGACTTCCGCGCAGATGATTGCCAGCGGATTTAATCGCAATCATGTCACAAGCGACGAAGGCGGCGCAATCAACGAAGAATATTTATTGGAATACGCTGTCGATCGAGTGGCGACCACTGGTGCTGCATTCATGGGACTCAGCGTGCAATGCGCAAGGTGCCACGATCACAAGTTCGATCCAATCACCAGCGAAGATTTTTACGGAATGATTGCGTTCTTCAATTCCAATGAAGAGCCAGGCATCTATGCGCAGTCGACAGATGCATATCGATCACTTGAGCCTTCGATCGATGTGCCGACACCAGAACAGACAAAGCAACTTGCCGATGTCAAACAAACTCTTGTGGCGTTGACTGCAGAACGAGATCAAGCAACTCCTGAGGAAGCCCAAGAATTCGACAATTATCGAGCCACATTTATCTCTCCAACAGAACTTGAATGGGTGACTGCGCCCATCGTTGCCGCGGAGTCGACGCACGGATCGACCATGACGATTCAACCAGACGGTTCGGTGCTTGCGAGCGGCATTACTCCCCCCGACGATCAACATATTCTGACTTTGGAAACTGACGCTACAGATCTTCGATTGGTTGCACTGAATACGATGGTTGATGCATCCCTGCCACATGGGCGAGTCGGCCGCGCACAAAATGGAAATGCAATCTTGGATTCGATCGAAGTCGAAGCGATTTCAAAAATTGATCCGACACAAACTCGTAAGGTGAAACTTGATTGGGCGTGGGCGGATATCGAACAACCCGATGCCGATTTTCGCGTGACAAATGCGCTCACTGCCAAAGACGGTCGCGTCTGGGCAGTCGATGCGCACCATCAACCTGGCGGACGGGTTGCTCTATTCGCATCAACTGAACCATTTGGATTTGCAGGAGGAACGCAACTTCGAATCACCCTGGGTTATGAATCTCCGTATGAACAACATTCGTTTGGACGTGTAGCAATTTCACTGGCGAAGGTCAGCGAATCTTTTATGGGAAAACTTCCCGATACCACAAGTGCGTGGTACATCGCGGGACCGTGGCCTACTGAAGTAGCCGAGAACCCATACGAGGTCATTCGAGGCCCTGAATCTTCGACGATCTTTAATCCCAATGAAAAATGGGGTGAATATAGTTGGCGCTATGGACCAGGAATTGTTGAAGCAGAAAAGGTTGGACTTGCGCAAGGTGCAGGCAGCGAATTTCTTTCTCGCCAGATCTATTCTCCAACAGCCCGCGAACTCGAACTCTCTCTTGGGAGCGATGACGGGATTGTGGTCTATGTCAACGGAGTGAAAGTCCATGAAGCACGCATCGATCGAGCCATTGGAGCGGATCAGGAACGCGTCAAGATTCCTCTTCGCGCTGGCGAAAATGTTCTTGTGTGCAAGATCGTCAATACTGGAGGACCTGGAGGGTTCTATCACCGTGCAATTGAGAAGGATGGAATTCTCGCTCGCGCAATGGTTCCGTTGCTCTTGCCCGCATCTTCGGTTCGCCCAGAAAGTTTTGCTGTTGCTCGTGATGCTTGGCGGATGACAACCTCACCGCGCTTTCGAGAAATCACCGCCAAGTTAGATGCTGCTGCGAAATCTCAAGAGATGATCAAGTCGCAGATCCCTCACACGATGGTGATGATGGAAAAGCCGATGGGGCGAGAAACTTTCGTACTCAAGCGTGGCATCTACGACCAAGTCGATCGCAATCGTCCGGTGACTCGGGCGATCCCGAAGGTTTTTGGAACCTTGAGTGAAGATCAACCCAAGAATCGACTTGGATTGGCGCAGTGGTTGGTTTCATCGCAAAACACCCTCACTTCGCGCGTTGCCATCAATCGACTCTGGGAACAATTCTTTGGACGCGGAATTGTTCGCACCGAAAACGATTTTGGATTTCAAGGTGAATGGCCGACACATCCCGAATTGCTTGATTGGCTCGCTGTCGAATTTCGCGAGAGTGGTTGGGATATTCAGCACATGATTCGTCTAATGCTCAACACCCAGGCCTATGCACAGTCTTCGCATGTCCGCCCAGAAGTCGCAGCGTTCGATCCAGATGATCGACTTCTTTCGTGGTATCCAAGACAACGCCTCGCCGCAGAACAGATTCGTGATCAAGCCCTCTATGTCAGCGGTTTGCTTGATGAACGCGTCGGCGGTGCAAGTGTTAAGTCGTATCAACCCGATGGACTTTGGCAGGAAGTTGCGATGCCATCGTCAAATACTCGCGAATATGTTCGAGGAAAGAATGATGAATTATGGCGACGCAGTCTTTATACATATTGGAAGCGCGCGGTTCCCCCGCCGTCCTTGTTGACATTCGATGCGCCGACACGCGAGTATTGCGTCACGCGCCGGACGACAACGAATACGCCACTGCAAGCGCTCGTGTTGTGGAACGATGAACAGTTTGTGGAAGCAGCGCGTAATGTTGCGATGCGGGTCATTCGTGAACGCCCGACGGATATTGAACGCTTGAACGATCTATTCGAACGATGCACAGGGCAGATTCCATCCGCCGCGACATTTGCGCGATTGAACAGCGCATTGCAAGCAAACCGAACTCGATACGAAAATTCCAAAGATGATGCAGCCAAATTCGTCTCGGTTGGCATTTCTCCACAGCCTGAAAACATAGATTCTCGCGAACTTGCCGCATGGACTTTGCTCGCCAATGCCATACTTTCAAGTGATGCGACCTTAGTAAAGGACTGAACCACATGAGCCCACGACCACACAATCCTGCAACCCGCGAAGGATCCGCAGATGCGCTCGAAGAATATCTTCTCAATCTCACACGACGGAGATTCTTTGGTTCTGTCGCAGGATCGCTTGGTGCTGGCTTAGGTGGAGTTGCACTTGCACAGTTGATGGGTTCACGCGCTACAAGTGCCGCACCTATTGCAACGGATGCGAAAAGTGTCCTTGCAAACTTGCCGCACTATGCGCCAAAGGCCAAACGCGTCATCTATATGCATATGGAAGGTGCGCCGAGTCAACTTGATTTGTATGACTATAAACCACATCTCGTTGATCAATTCAACAAAGAACTTCCATCTTCGATTCGGAATGGACAACGCATCACCACGATGACAAGTGGCCAGACAAGTTTTCCAGTTGCCCCAACTGTCTTTCGATTCGATCGACATGAAAACAACGAAGGTGGCATGATGCTTTCGGAACTGCTGCCGTATACCGGTTCGGTTGCAAAGGAAATCTGCTTCATCCACTCGATGCACACGCAGGCGATCAATCACGAACCAGGCATTACCTTTTTCCAAACTGGCAGCGAACAACCTGGACGTCCATCGTTCGGTTCGTGGATGAGTTACGGCTTGGGGAGCGGGAATAAAAATATGCCGTCTTTCGTGGTCATGATCACGCAAGGAAAAGGCAACATGCAGGCTCTTTCTGCGCGTTTTTGGGGAAGTGGATTTCTTCCAAGTGAACATCAAGGGTGCAGACTTCGCGCTGGGCGTGATGCGGTGTTGTATCTGCGCGACCCCGATGGAGTCACGCGCGAAGATCGCCGACGCATGCTTGATCTCGTTGGCGAAATCAATCAAGAAGAATTTGCAACGAGCCTTGATCCCGAAGTGCAGGCTCGCATTTCGCAATTCGAAATGGCGTATCGGATGCAGATGTCTGTTCCAGAATTGACCGACTTCAGCGACGAGTCTGAGCAGACACTTGAAATGTATGGTCCCGATGTTCGAACTCCAGGCAGTTTCGCCGCAAATTGTTTGATGGCACGACGACTTGCTCAGCGCGATGTGCGATTCATTCAGCTTTATATGCGCGGATGGGATCAGCACGGAAATCTTCCAAACGAATTGCGCGCGCAGTGCAAAGATGTTGATCAACCACAAGCCGCTCTGATCAAGGATCTCAAGCGACTGGGACTTCTGGACGAGACGCTTGTTCTCTGGTCTGGCGAATTCGGACGTACGGCATACAGCCAAGGCATGTTGACGAAAACAAATTATGGTCGCGATCATCATCCGCGCTGCTTCAGTCTTTGGCTTGCAGGCGGCGGAGTGAAACCTGGAATCTCGTATGGAAAGACCGACGATTATTCGTACAACATCGTCGAAAACCCCGTCGAAGTCCACGATTTACACGCGACCATGTTGCACTTGCTTGGGATGGATCACAAAGGACTTGTCTATCGAGCACAAGGGCGCGACTATCGACTGACCGACGTCAAGGGTGACGTGATCAAACAGATTCTGGCATAGCGAAAGGAAAATTTTGAATTGCAGTGGTGTGCAGCGGACTGATTCGCCCCCGGGCTCAAACATGCTGCGCCTCGCCTACGCAGACTCCGGCTCGGCTTGCAAACTCGCCGGGGTTCAAATCATTCCGCTGCCCAAGTGAGCGAATCAAATTCTCGTTCGAACGTTGTCCAGATCCGTCGCGCATCAGCTTGCGTCCTCAGCCGTTGAAAAGTTCTCTCGGGCGAGTTCCGCAGGCGGCCGACGGCACTTGCAAGAAATTTCGCAAACCGGATCGTGTCGGTCGCCGAGGACTGTCTGAGCCCCGAGAGGACTTTTCACGGCTGCCAACTAATGCATTTCCGTGGCTCGATTCCGTGGCTCGATTCCGTGGCTCGATTCCGTGGCTGTATCCGCCGCGTTTACCGCAACTTCAGGCTCACTAAAGCAATCATCGTCAACACAACGGAGATCAACCAAAACCGCACAACAACTTGCTGCTCCTTCCATCCACCAAGATGAAAGTGATGATGAATCGGCGCGCATCGAAAAATCCTTCGACCTTGTCCATATCTCTTTCGTGTCCAGCGAAACCACGTTCGCTGCGCAAAGACACTGCCAAGTTCAAGAAAGAAAATTCCACCAATTAGTAGAAGCAGAATTTCCTGCCGCACAGCGACCGCAAAAAATCCAAGAAGTGCGCCAAGCGCCAAACTTCCAGTGTCGCCCATAAAAACTCGCGCTGGACTGCAGTTGAACCAGAGAAATCCCAGACACGCCCCCGCCATTGCGCCAGCCATCACCATCAATTCGCCGGTTCCCGCCACACTCGGCACCATCAGAAAATATGCGGCGCGCGGACTTCCTGCGATCCAGATCAGCACCATCATGGCGAGACTTGCAATGATCAAAGTTCCAGTTGCAAGACCATCCATACCGTCAGTCATGTTGACTGCGTTTGAAGTTCCGGCGATTGCCAGCATCGCCACAATGAGAAAAAATCCAAGTCCCAATATCCAAACTCCATCGGCAATCGATGGCGGTTGAATAAGCGACTCGATCGATGGCGTCGGCAAATACGTCCGCTGAAATGGCAGATTCAATACATGAGAGTCGGCGGAACTTCCCCATCGATACAAAAAGAATCCGATGATCAATGCAAGTCCCAACTGAAATAGAAGTTTTTCCCAAGCGAAAAGGCCATCGCGAACTCCAGGGGATCGACGACTCTGCGTCAACTTCAACCAATCATCGACGCTTCCCAAGACTCCGAAGCTGATCACCACCATCAATCCCAAATGGATGTAACGATTGTGAATGACATCGGCAAGCAAGAGCGTGCTTGCGATTAATGCGCCACAAATGATCACACCTCCCATCGTCGGCGTTCCGGCTCTGCTCTGCATGAGTTGATTCAAACTGTCATTGCCAAATTCTGGAGTGTCGCCAATCTTGCGCTGCGCAAGCCAGCGAATCACTCTTGGTCCAAATGTCAGCACCAGCACGAACGCCAACAACGCGGCAAAAAGCGCGCGAAATTCCAACTGATACATCACCATAACGACCCACGACAAACCTCGATCATCGAGCCAACTTTGTGTCGCTTCCGTTAAGTTGTAAAGCATCAGGCAGCCAGTCGTTCTTGGAGTGATGCGAGAAGTCGCTCGAGCGCACAACCGCGCGAACCCTTCAACAAGATCGCATCGCCACTGGCGAATTCACTGACCACCCGCATGATCGAATCTGGCGAGAGATTCGGTACGTGAATAACGCGGCATGTTCCAGCGTCGGCACACTCTTGTGCGCTGTGTGCTGAAAGCGCACCAATAAAAATCGCAATGTCTGGCGGCAATCCACCAACACCACGACCAACCGCACGACCGATTTCTGCATGCAAACTCGGGCCGAATTCGCCGAGTTCCAACATATCGCCCAGCACTGTCACGCGTCGCTGATTTGCTGGAACCATTTCCGTGAACGTCGCAAGTGCAGCCAAGACAGCGTCCGGATTTGCGTTGTATGCATCGTTGAAAATTGTCAATCCACCGATCTGCTGACGGACAAATCGCATCTCAGTCGCTCGCACACTCAGCAATCCGCGTGCAATTTCTTCGTCGCTCAAGCCGCGATCAATTCCAATTGCAATCGCAGTGAGTGCATTCATCGCATTATGCGCACCGTCGAGTGCAAGCCGAACGCCAAACTTTCGTCCGCAAACTTCGATCTCAAGATCTTGTCCGCCTTCGGATCTCACAGTACGACTTCGCAAACGAACATGATTCATTGGACCTTCGCCAAAGCGAACAACTCGAACACCCGTCGAAAGAGCGCCTTCAAGCGCAGCGTCAAGCAATGAATTGTCGCCGCGCACGACTGCGAGTCCGCCTGAAGAAAGACTCGAAACGAGTTCAAACTTTTCGCGCATAATCGAATCGAGCGAACCCAAACCTTCAAGATGTGCTCGGCCAACCATCGTGATCACTGCAATGTCCGGACGAGCAAGCGCAGAGAGCGATTCGATTTCGCCAGGTGCATTCATCCCGATTTCAGCCAATAAATAATCATCGCCTCGACGACCTCCGCACAAAGTGATCGGTACACCAATGTCATTATTGAAACTCTTGGGGCTTGCAGACCCACGAAACTTCGTTGCAAGAACTCCTTCAATCAGCCGGCGTGTCGTGGTTTTTCCTGCGCTTCCCGTAATGCCGACGACGCTTGTTCCCACAAGACTCTGTCGCCACGAACGTGCTGTGTCTTGAAGAGCCTTGCGTGTGTCTGCGACCAACAACACCGCTGCGGATGGCTGAGCACTCAACCGAATTCGTCCCCACTTCGATTCTTCGACAACCAGAATTCGCGCGCCCGCTCGCACTGCATCCAAGAGATGATCGTGTGCGTCGTGTCGATCGCCATAGAGCGCAAAGAAGACCCGACCTGAGAGGTCAGACCGTGTGTCCGTTCCAACGCCTCGGGTCGGAGTCAATAATGTCGGCGCAATAGCCCACGAACCATTCACCGCATAACGCAATTCTTCTGGAGTCATGAACTGCGTTGCTGGGCTTCCCCCACTCATCGATGTCGAACTTATGGCATTCATGATCGTGCTCCAATTCCTGCGGTGAAATTTTGTGTGGACACATTTGCGGACACATCGTCCACGGAATTTTTATTCTGTTTCGAAACACCCGCGCACAACTCGTTCAATCCAGTGCGCGCTTCAACGCGATCATCAAATGGACGCTTTTCTTTTCCAATGATCTGATAATCCTCATGCCCCTTACCCGCGATCAGCACAATATCGCCTTGGCGCGCCACAGTAATCGCTCTTCGTATCGCCACCGAACGATCGCATTCGCGTTCAACCGACACGGCAGATTTCTCTGGAATACCAGTGAAAATCTCGTCAATGATCGCTTCGGCAGATTCCGTTCTTGGATTATCACTCGTCACAATCACATGATCTGCGTGCGTCACCGCGGTCAATGCCATTCGCGGCCGTTTCGTGCGGTCGCGATCTCCCCCACAACCAAAGACAAGGATAATTTTCCCCGCGCCAACAACGGGACGAAGTGCCGTCAAGACATTCGAGAGCGCATCGTCTGTGTGGGCATAATCCACAAGCACTGCAAACGGATCGCTTGGTGAAGTGACAGGTTCCAGTCGGCCAGGAGGCGCAGATGCGGTATTCATCGCTGCGGCAATCGTTGCACCATCGATTCCAATCGCCCACGCTGATGCGGCGGCTTGCAACGCATTCATCGCGTTATGACGACCAACGCAAGGGAAGTCCACTTCAACATCGCCCCAAGGACCATGCAGTTTCAGCCGAGTCGATCCCAGCGAAACTTTCATCGTGTCTGCGAAGCACTCGGACTGAGGATCCTTCGAACTGCAACGCAGAACGTGTGCGCCACAACCTTCAAGCATTGTGCGATGAGCAGCATCGTCGATATTCACAACTGCACAACTTCCCGTCCGGAGTTGCCGAAAGAGCCGAGCCTTTGCTTGCGAATACGCATCCATCGTTTGGTGATAATCCAAATGATCGCCGGTCAGATTTGTAAAGACACCAACAGTGAAATCGATCTCGTCGACGCGACCTTGATCAAGCGCGTGGCTCGAAACTTCCATTGCAGCGACCTTGCACTCGTTGCGAACCATTCGACC
>CAMDEL010000049.1 GCA_945896765.1 Singulisphaera sp. GP187 | reverse complement strand
TTTGGCTGGTCGCCTCGTCAATCGCTTCCACAACTTCAGATGGGGTATACGCGTCGCTTTTAAAAATCTCTTTGCCATCAGAATCGAGAATGACGAGCAGTGGAATCGTCACGCGGTCATACTGCTTCAGAAGCTCTCGTCCATCTATGTTGTTTCCAGTCAGATCGACTTTGACCGATTGAATTCCACCAGCCTTGAGTCGAGCAAGCACACTCGAACTTTCTAGCACCGTCTCCTCGAGTGTCTTGCAATTCAAACACCACTCCGCTGTGAAATCGATCATGACTGCATCCCCGCTCTTGAGAATCGTGTCCAGACGAGCAGGGGTATAGAACACCCATTTGATCATGCCATCGTTACTGAATTGAAAGCCGACGCTGACACTGATGGCGGTAATCGCAATTCCAAGAGAGCAGAAAATACCGCGGAATCTCGCGCTTTTTGTCAGTTTCAGCGTGCGCCAGCATAACCAGAGTCCTGCGATGGTGCCCAGTGCTGAAACAATCCACCAATAATCATTGGTTGGAGGACTTGGCGGATCAACGAGAAATCCAGCGAGACCAGCACCGACAAAATATGCCGCCGCCGCCAAGAGCAGCAGTCCCATTGTTTGCTTGACAACATCACTCGGTGGTCCGCTCTTTGGAACGTGACTGACGAGTTGGGGAAAAGCGCTGAGTATGAAATAGGGCAGCGCCATACCAAATCCAATGGAGCCGAAAACGATCAACACAATCAATGGATTTTGAGTCGTTGCCCATGCAGCAGCCGCACCCATCAGAGGCGCAGTGCAAGGAGTCGAAAGCACCGCAGTCATTAAGCCGAATCCAATCGAGCCAGCGAAAGTGTCGTGTCGGAAATCAATTCCTGCGATCGACTGCGGAAGTTGAATCGCGAAGAACCCGCACATTCCCACAGCCATCACGGCAATGATCAATCCAACAGTCACTGTGAAGAGTGGATATTGAAAGAGTTGGCTCGCACTGGTGAATCCGCTGAGAAGAGAGACGGCAAGTCCTAAGCAGATCCAGAAGACGACCACGCCAATCGAAAGCGCCGCGCCCAACACTAAGCAGCGTCGGCGATTTCCGGCGATACGCGAAAGACCCATAATTTTCAGGGGAATCACAGGCAAAACACATGGTGTGAAGTTCAACAAGAGTCCGCCAGTTGCGGCGATGATTAAGACGAGGAAGAAGCCGCCTCCATTTGGATCGATAGAAAAACCCCAACCAAAGAAATCAAACTGGATGATTGCAGATGGGGCAATTCCAGAATGAATCTGCGAAAATATTTCGGAATCGAACTGCGCAAACACTGCGGGTGGCGCGCCGCTCGCTGAACCGGCTTTGACTTCAACCTCCATCGAAACTTCGACAGTCGATGGCGCAACGCAATTTGTCGCCGTACACGCCTGAAACTCCAACTTGAAAACAATGGTCTGCTGACCAAGCGGAGCATCTGGGGCGATGGAAAAGGGCACAAAGATGACAGCCTGTCCTTCAAAGACTGGATAAGTTTGAATGCCATCGCCCACATCGGCTTTTACAGGATGAAACTCAGGCCACTGTGCGCGAATTTCTGCAAATGAATCGATTGGTTTGGTTGTCAACCATTCGGGTTTGCTCGCGCTTGCTGCACGGACAACCTTCCATGCGTTTGATGCCTGAATTGAAGTGAAGACGGCACCATCAAATGTGGCAATACCGTTTGCAGCATCACCTTTTCCAAGACGATCATTCGTCCAAATATGCCAACCCGGGCTGATTTCCAGCACGATTGCAACGGGGAGGTCAGCGCCCGCAGCGACAGTTCGCATCGCAGGAATCGCTTGAACCTTTACGACATCTGCAGAATCCTTGGCCCCGCCCTGCGCCATCGCTGCATTTCCCATGAAAATCGCTGTGACCAAAGTGAAAATTGCAAGCCGCATTTCAAGCATCCTATGAGCGAATCGGCTATTGAATATGGGAGTGACTTGAAAAATAGGCGTTGTCACGCTATAATAGCCCCTCCCGTGGGGATGGCCTCCACGGTTGCCCGTCCGTCCTTTGTCAGTCGCACTATGAGAACGACCATGTCTACGAATTTCTTTCATCGTATTTTTTGGAATCGTGTCGAATCGGCAAACCGAAACCGCTTATGACGCATTTTGGCGTCCATCCGCGTTTTGTTTCGGCAAAGGCGATCGTTTGGTCGGAGACCCCAATGGGTTGATCGACCGACCGAGCGCAGTCGGACGGGTCATGAACGCTACCGCGGCGATCATGACCTTTTTTATTCGCGGTGACAATTCGAAAGGACCTCTCAAATGAATGACATCATCCGACTGCTCGACTCCGTTGCCCGTGACCGAAACATTGATCGTGAACTCTTGGTTCAAGACCTCGAACTCGCCATGGTGAGTGCCGCGAGGAAACACTTTAATTCCGAGGATCCCGACGAATTTGGTTGCGAGATCGACCGCCTTGCGGGTGGGATTTCGCTCTGGCGTAATAATGAAGATGAGACTCGTGAAGTGATTCCGCTGGAGAGTTTGGGACGCATCCCAGCGCAAACTTTCAAGCAGGTGATGATTCAAAGATTCCGAGAAAACGAGCGGATTTCGCTCCTTGATGAATTCTCGAAGCGTCAAGGCGAACTGGTCACAGGTGTGGCGCAGCGTTACGAAGGCAATGCATTGATCGTGCAATTGGAACGCACCGAAGGATTCATGCCCAAGAGTGAGCAGATTCCAGGCGAGCAATTTCAAGCAGGCGATCGAGTTCGTTGCATTCTTCTTGATGTCCGCGATGCAGGCAGTCAGGTCAAGATTGTGATGAGCCGTGCGCATCCCGATTTCATTCGTCGACTCTTTGAGTCCGAAGTTCCAGAAGTCGCAGAGCGAACGATCGAAATCAAGGCGATGTCGCGCGAACCTGGATTCCGCACGAAATTGGCGGTTTCTTCTGTGGATACAAAGGTCGATGCTGTCGGTGCATGCGTCGGCGTTCGTGGTTCGCGCATTCGAAATATTGTTGACGAACTCGGCGGCGAGAAGATCGACATCGTTCGTTGGAATGAATCTAGCCAAGTGTTGATCGCCAACGCGCTCAAGCCTGCTGAAGTTGAAGAAGTCAGTTTGTGCTTCGAACTCGGACGAGCGACGATCATCGTTCGCGATGATCAGTTGTCGCTGGCAATCGGCCGTCGTGGACAGAACGTGCGACTCGCTGCTCGTTTGACTGGGTGGGACGTCGATATTTTGACTCCGCCTGAATTGGAAAAGGGATTGCAAACCTTGCAGGCTGCGGTGAAATCAGTTGAAGGCGCAACGGATGAAATGCTTGATCGCATGGGCGCTCTTGGCATGATCAGCGTTTTCGATGTTGAAGAAATCGGCGAGACAAGTTTGGTCTCGGATTGCGGCATGACGGAAGAGTTGGCGACCAAGGTTGTCGATGCTTGTTCTGATCGTGCCAAAGTCGTCGCAGAAGAAATGCAGAACGAACGGACTGCAGCTGAACTGAAGCAGGCTGAAGAGGGCGCAGTGGTTGACGCATTGCTCGGCGGCGGTTCAGACATGCCTGTTTCAACCGATCAGCGCAGCGAAGCAGCTGCAGACAACATCCTTGGATTCGGTTCATCGGAGACCACCAAATCGTGATGACCAATCACTCCAACACTGAACTTTCAGTATGGAACGTTTCATTCGCGTTCGTTTTTTCACTTTCCATTGGAGTAAATCGTGGCAACTAAGACCGTCAAGAAAATCCGAATCACGCAGGTCGCCAAAGATCTCGGTATTCCCACAAAGGACATCATCGAGAAATGCATAAGCGAAGGCATTGAAGGTGTGACGACGCCACAAGCATCGATCCCGATTGGATTGGCTGAGACAATCAAGGAATGGTTCGGTGGATCGGGTTCCACGACTGGAGCGGAGATCGCGGCCAGTGTTGATGTTGTTGGAATTCGTGAGCGTGTTCAGAAGGCTGCACCGAAGAAAAAGAAAGTGGCGGGGGATGCCCCGCCATCTGATGCGCCAATATCGGTCACGGAAACTTCTGTTGCCGCAAGTGCAAGCGCTGTCACTATTGAAGAGCCAATTGCTTCAATCGATATTGCAGCCAAGCAGCTGTCTGCGGCGGCTTCATCTGTGAAGGCGAAGGTTCAATCGAACGATGGTATTGATGGGGGAACTTCAGTTGTTGACGCTCCAGTCGCGCCACCAAAGCCAGTTGCTCCTGTTCTGCCGCCGAAGCCTGTTGTTATTGTTCCACCGCCGAAGCCATTTGTGCCCGCACCGATGAATGTTCCCACGCGCCCAGTTCGGGCTCGTCCGACATCTCAAGTGCTCGATCAACCCACGAAAACAAGCCTTTCTGGGCCGAAAGTCATTCGAGTCGAAGCTGCGGACAACATCGCTGCGCCTCGCCCTCGAACGGGCGGTCAATTCGGTACGAACCGTCCTCCGATGGGTCGTACTGGTGGTCCAAGTGTCGGCACTGGCGCAGGCGCAGGTGCTGGTGCAGGTGATCCAGCGAATCGTCGAGGCGCATTGCCTCCATCGAAGCGCCGTCCATCGGATGCGGGTCGAACTGGTCGAGCAGATCCAGCACGTGATGGTTCGCGTTCAAACAAAGATATAGAAGAGCGCGCAAGTCGAATTGGCCAAGCGGATGGTTTCTTTCGCAAGCACCGAACTTCCACACGGCCTTCGCACTCTCCGCAAGGTCGAGCGGTTGTGGCCAAGCCACAAGGTCCAGTCCATGTTCCCAATCCCGTTTCTGTGAAGGAACTTTCTGAGCTGACTGGTGTGAAGATGGCGGAGCTCATGAAGAAATCTCTGCTTGCCGGAAATCCAATCACAATCAATACAGCGCTTGATGGAGATCAATCGATGGAATTGATGATGGCATTCAATATTGAAATTGAAATCGACGAAGCGAAGACCGCATCGGATGAAATCGAAGAACGATTCGCAGCGCGCACGAGATCCGACGAGCGTTCTCGTCCAGCAGTTGTCACGATTCTTGGACATGTCGATCACGGCAAGACGACGCTTCTGGATCGAATCCGCAGCACGAATGTTGCAGCAGGCGAAGCGGGTGGAATCACCCAATCCACTCGGGCATTTCAGGTTGAAGTCAAGGCTGGCGATCAGCCACGAATGATCACATTTATCGACACGCCTGGTCACGAAGCCTTCACGGCAATGCGTGCGCGCGGTGCGAAGGTGACAGACATCGTCATCTTGGTCATCGATGCTGTTGACGGGCTTATGCCACAAACCATCGAGAGCATCAATCACATTAAGGCAGCGAAAGTTTCCGTGATTGTCGCTCTCAACAAGATTGATCGTCCAGAATTCGACGAGAAGAATCTTCAACGCATTTATGGCGAGCTCGCCAAGAATGATTTGAATCCCGTTCCATGGGGAGGTTCAGTCGAAGTCGCCCTGGTCAGTGGACTCAAGGGCACTGGACTTCCAGAACTTTTAGAAACGATCGCGCTGCAAGCAGACGTGCTGGACTTGAAGGCGGATTGGGGAGGTCACGCTCAAGGAAGTGTGCTTGAAGCGCGCATGGAAGAAGGCCGTGGACCCGTCGCACAATTGTTGGTGCAAGAAGGTTGTCTCAAGCGAGGCGATTTCGTAGTGGTCGGGCGAGCCTTTGGTCGAGTCCGCGACATCGTGAGCGATCGCAATGAGCGCATCACAAGCGCGGAACCAACTGCAGCCGTAGCGATTTCTGGCATCGACATGATTCCAGATGCTGGCGATAAGTTCTATGTTGTTGAGAGTCTCGCAGCGGCCGAACAGGCTGCGATTGAGCGACGCGCATTCGAGCGAGATCGAGAACTTTCTGCTCCAAAGGTGACGCTGGACAATATTTTTGAGACGATGGCGAAATCGAAGAAGAAGGAATTGCCATTGATCGTCAAAGGCGATGTGCAAGGTTCCGTCGAGACGCTCAAAGTCGTTCTTGGACGCATCAAAGCAGAAGATGTCAGCATCTCTATCAAGCATGCAGGCGTCGGCGGAATCAACGAAAGCGATGTCGAACTCGCTGCAACGACTGGCGCGGTCATCGTGGGCTTCAATGTCACCAGCAACGCAAAGTCGCGGCAACTTGCGGAAGTGCGCAAGATTGATATTCGACTTTACGAAGTTATTTATCAGTTGACAGATGACATGGACAAGGCTGTTCGCGGACTCTTGGAACCAGAGATCAAGTTGCAGGTTCTTGGACATGCAGATGTTCGTGCAGTCTTCAAGATCACGAAGGTCGGCGCAATCGCAGGTTGTTATGTCACCGACGGAGTCATCGAGCGAAATGCGCAAATCCGCGTGACGCGCGATGGAATCGTTGTTGAAAAAGATCGTCGACTCGAGCAACTCAAGCGATTCAAAGAAGATGCGAAAGAAGTTCGCTCTGGAAACGAATGCGGCATGAAGATCAATGGGTATGACGACATCCGCGAGGGCGACGTGTTGGAGTGCTATCGCACGATCACGGTTCGGCCGCTAGGTGGCGGAAATGCGTGAGCGTCGAGGAAAAGGACCGAAACTTCCATCGGGAGTTTCGTTCAGTTCGGATGGAACTGCGCGGCATGAAGCGCCAAGTTCGCGTCCAGCTCAGGTTGCAAGCGTTTTGCAACGCGCGCTCCAAGATCGAATCGTACGAGGACTCTCCGACCCTCGCTTGCAGGGAATGGTTTCCATTCAAGAAGTTCGGCTCAGTCCAGATTTATTGGCAGCTCGGATCAAGGTCTCGGTCCTTCCCGCAGATCGAGGTCCGCTCTCGCTCGCGGCTCTGCGAAGTGCGATCGGTTTTTTCAGATCGTCGCTGCGCGAAACCACCAGTCTGCGGCGCGTGCCGCAATTGATATTCGAATTGATTCCACCAACTGAAGAGGCTCTCCCATGACAGAGAAGAAACCGGCATTCAACATCAATCGTCTGAATTCACTCATTAAGAAGTACAGCGCTCGTGCGCGTACCGAAGAACCAAATGTCGCAGATTTGACGGCGTTACTGATTCACTCATCGCTCTTGTATGACGCAACCACCGAGATGGCCGATACGGCGATGCAGCGCGTGCGAAGTCGCAATGTCGACTTCAACGAATTCCGAGTCAACTTGGTTGAAGAGATGGTGACGACGATTGGGCTGAAATATCCAGATGGATTTGGGCGTATGCGCAGATTGCGGATGACATTGTTTGACCTCTTCCGTCGACATCACCGAGTCAGTTTGGAACAACTTGTGGGCAAGCCAAAGAAGGACGTTCGGATTTATCTTGAGAATCTTGAGGGGATGCGAACCTATGCAGTTTCTCGCATGATGTTGCTTGGATTCGAGGTCGCTCTCGTGCCAATCGACCAGACAACAGTTGATCTATTGGTGCATTACGAGGTTCTTCCTGAAGATATGAAGCCCAGTACGCTCACAGAACTTTTCGCCAAGAAATTTAAGAGTGATCGCGCGCGGCAAATGCATTTCGCACTCGTTGCAGCAACGGATGCGTTTCATAATTCTGGTCGTGCTGAAGAGGCTCGCATCAAACGCGAAGCAACGAAGAAGCCACGCGGCGCAGCGGCAACATCGGCTGAACATGCCAAAACGCATCCGAAGCCCGTGGCAAAGCCGCGTGCAAAGACCAGTACAAAGCCGAAGGTAAATGCAAAGCCAAAGGCGAAAGCTGCGGCTCGATCTCGTTGAATTTATTTTTATCAATAGGCGCAAAAAATAGGCGCAAAAAATAGGTACAAAGCTCATGGCTGGTCATAGCGCATGGAAAAATATGAAACACCGCAAAGCTGCGGTGGACAAGAAGCGCGGGAAGATGTGGTCCAAAGCATCTCGTGCGATCATTGTTGCTGCGAGACTTGGCGGGGGAGATGTTCGATTCAATTCTTCGCTGCGCATGGCTATCGATGAAGCCAAGAGCGTCAACATGCCTCGCGAGACAATCGAAAAAGCTGTGAAGAAAGGTTCGGGAGAAATTGATGGCGAGAATTTTCAGGCGATTCGATATGAGGGATATGGCGCAGGAGGAGTTGCCATCATCGCTGAATGTTTGACATCCAATGTCAATCGCACTGCTCCTGACATCCGAATGATCTTTGACAAGAACGGCGGAAATCTCGGCGTTCTTGGTTCGGTTTCTTACAACCTGCATCATGCAGGAGTGTTGGTCATCGAGCGCACACGCATCGAAGAAGATCGTTTGATGGAGATCGTTCTGGAGGCTGGAGCGGACGATGTTTCTGCCGAAGAAGAAATGTGGCAGATCACGTGTGCGCCTGCTGCGCTTGCGACCATTCGTGACGCTCTCGAAGCTGCACAAATGCCAGCTGCGGAAGCGCAGATTATGTGGATACCCTCCACAACAGTCGAAGTTGAAGGCGAACACTCCGCGCAGATTGTTCGTTTGATCGATGCCCTTGAAGAGCACGATGATGTGCAGAAAGTTTTTTCAAATGCAATTTTTATCGATTAAGAATGCAGTGATGATGTGCGCCGTTATCTTGCTTGCAGCAGGATGCAATACCGTCTCGCGTGATTATCCCGGCGTCAGTCACGATGAACTTTGGCAAGCTGCGCTTGGGGCCGCTCGGAATCCAAAGTATTCCAATTGGTTCGTCACGGAAAACGGTGTGTTTGTCGATGCGGACGCAAATCGTATTGAAATTTACCGCGAACTGAAGCGAGATTATGCGGAGCCAGGCGAAGCACCTCGACGCCAAAATGAAACGTGGACTTTTTCTGTTCTTGTCGACGCAGATGATCGAGTGCCGAAAATCGTTCTGAATTCACGGGCGGCTATTCGTCCTCCAAATTTCTTGACCGAAGCGGATCACTTCTTTGGCGAGATCGATTCACGACTTGCGCAGTTGCCGATGGACTCGAGCAAACCAGCTTCAGCGATAACCACGACGCAAGTTGCCGATCCAAATGGATTGGAAGCGCCGTCTGCCCGCGATACTTCAACTCAGACGATCCCTGATCCTGCGCCTGCAGTTGCAAATCCTTCCGGAGTGCAGCCGCCGTTGACTGGGCCCTGAGCTGTCTTTCCACGGCTGTATTTTTACGGTGAGGGCGTTGATTGTTCCATCAATCCTGCACTCTTGAGCGCACGAATCGAAACCGACCGAATGATGAGCAGGGCAATAATGAAACTGATAAATCCTGCTGCGATCCATCCCCATCCAGTTTCAGCAAA
>CAMDEL010000048.1 GCA_945896765.1 Singulisphaera sp. GP187 | reverse complement strand
GACTTTCAATTTCGGCAAGGACCGATCTTCGCTCAGATATTGCTTGCAGATGAAATCAATCGAGCTTCTCCGAAGAGTCAATCAGCGTTGCTCGAAGCAATGCAAGAGCGCTGCGTTACGGTCGGCGGTGAAACTCGAAAGCTTGAGCGACCTTTTCTCGTTCTCGCAACACAGAATCCCATCGAGCAAGAAGGCACTTATCCGCTACCCGAAGCGCAACTTGACCGTTTTCTGTTGAAGGTGATCATCAATTATGCGCAGCGAGATGATCTGGCAAAAATCATTGAACGCACGACCGGAAATGTTGCCGCTGAAGCACAAACAAAGACAGTTCTGACTGCAGAAGAAATTGCCTATGCACAGCGACTTGTGCGCTTTGTCTTGGTCGCGCCTCATGTGCAGGATTATGCAGTGCGTTTAGTGCTTGCAACGCATCCCGGCGGAACGTGGGGAGTTGCGGATCTTGAAAGAATGATCTTGGTTGGATCGAGTCCGCGTGGCGCACAGTCTTTGATCATGGCTGCAAAGGTGAGAGCCTTGCTCGCTGGTCGCTGCGCTGTCAGCACGCAAGACATCGCCGCTTTGGCATCTGCCGCACTGCGACATCGTATCGCGCGAACTTTCGAAGCAGAAGCTGCAGGCATGACATGCGATGGAATCATTGCTGAGATCGTGCGCTTGATCCCTGCTGAGGCTCAGGAATGAATCCAATTTTGAAAGTTGATGACTTGCTCGATTCCCGTTTGATGGCTCGGTTGGATCGATTGGATGTCATCAGTCGCAAAATTTTTGCGGGAAAGATTCAGGGCGAGCGTCGCAGTCGTCGACGAGGTCAATCAGTTGAGTTTGCAGACTTTCGCAATTATTCCCACGGCGACGATTTACGATTTGTCGATTGGAATATCTATGCCCGCCTCGATCGTCTCTTTCTGAAACTCTTTCTCGAAGAGGAAGATCTTTCGATGGTGATTGCTTTGGACATGAGCATGTCAATGAATGGGGGGAATCCCAACAAATTTGATTATGCGCGCAGACTGGCGATGGCGCTTGGCTATATCGGTCTGGTGAACAACAATCGTGTCAGCCTCTTTGGATTTGGTTCAGAGCGAATCGAACGATTGACAAGTATGCGAGGTCGGCGGCGAACAAGAGAAATGGGTCGTTGGCTTCTCGATCGAACCCCCGAAGGAATCGGCGGATTCACCGATGGAATGCGCACAATTGCGCTTGGCGGGCAGGGTCGTGGAGTGTTGATTGTCCTCAGCGACTTTCTCTTTCCAGATGGATATGAGAAAGGTTTGAACTATGTTGCAGGTCGAGGATTTGATGTCTTCGCGCTTCAGTTGCTTGCGCCAGAAGAAATGGATCCCGCGCGTCATGGACTTGCAGGCGATCTGCGATTGATCGATAGCGAGACAAACAAGGAAACCGAAGTGACAGCATCGACCGCGGTCTTGACGCAATACCGAAAATCACTCGAGGCATATGTGGCTGGATTGCGCGATTTTTCAGTTCGCCGAAGTATCACGCATCAAGTTGTTGAGACATCGTTGGATATGGACACGCTGCTTCTGGATTATTTGCGCAGACGAGGGTTGCTGGCATGATTTTCCTTGCCATGACATGGCTTGCGCCCTTTGCAGCGTCAATCGTCGCACTCTCGACAATCCCGCCGCTTGTCGCGCTCTATTTTCTGCGGCTTCGCAGAACGCGCAGAGTTATTTCGAGCACGATGTTGTGGAAGCGCGCGACACAGGATCTTCGTGCCAACGCTCCGTTTCAACGCCTTCGATTTTCGCTTCTTCTACTGCTGCAGTTGTTGGCCTTGGCGCTGCTCGCCTTCGCAATTGCCCAGCCGCAAATTGAAATGGGAGATTCTCAGGCCAAACGAATCGTTTTCTTAATTGATCGTTCTGGTTCGATGAATGTCAATGATGCGCCAGGAGATCGATCTCGCCTTGAAGAGGCGAAGCAACTTGCTGAGAATCGGGTGCGTGCGCTGAATAGCGGGGGAATTTTTTCGGGATCTGCACCCAGTGTGATGGTGATTGCATTCGCCAAGGATGCCCAGATTCTTTGTCCTTTCACTGACAATGCCGCACAAGCCATCGCTGTGATCAAGGCGATCGAACCAACCGACGAGAGCACGACACTCAGTGATTCCTTTGAACTCGCACGAGCGTTTTCCACCGTAACCAATCCGGATAAACAAAGCACGGTCGCTGCAGATGCGCCCTCTTACGAACTCTTTTCTGACGGACGAATCGCTGATCTCTCTCGTTCTGTTTTACGTGGCGGCGAGCAAATTCTCTTTCACAATATTGGAAAGAGCACAACTGCGAATGCAGGAATTGGTGCCGTCGCAGTATCGCGCAATCCAGATCGCCCAGATGAAGTTCAGATCTACGCACGTGTTGTGAATTGGGGTAGCGATATTTTTTCGGGGGACCTTGAAGTCGTCGTCGATGATCGATTGCGTGCAGTCACTCCCAAGCCAGTAGAAGTCCCACCAGCGCAAGAGGACAAGACGATTGGCATTCGTGTTCCAGGAGAGATACAAGTCGTATTCCCTTCGATGACCTTGCCCAAAGGGGGCTTGGTCGAAGTGCGCTTTGCTAAGCATGATGCACTTCTCGCAGATGATCGTGCGATCGTTGTTGCTGCGCCCCCAGAAGCTTTGAAAGTGGCGCTTGTCGGGCGAGGCGCATTCGTGATGCGATCAATTCTTGAAGGAATGTCGTTGAAATCCCTCGAAACTTTCTCGTTGAGCGAGTGGAATGACAGATTGAAAAAGGATCCGATGGCGCCAGATTCTTTCGACGTGATTGTTCTGGACGATGCGATGCCTGATGATCTTGCGCGCGGTCGTTATCTCATATTTCATGCCACGCCAATCAACGCTGGGATTTCCCCGTATGGCACGAAGAATAATGCAACAGCGCAAAGTATTCGTGACGAACATCCGCTCTTGCAGTATGTGAATCTCAATGACATCTTCGTCTCTTCGATGACCGCAGTTGCAGCAGGGGGCGATGCAGATGTCATCGTCGAATCGAGTGAGGGTCCAATGATCTTGACTTTGAATCGAGGCGCGTTGACATTTGTGTATGTCACCTTCGATCCGATGGAAAGTGATTGGCCATTTCAACGAGGATTTGTCAATTTCTTTGCCAATTCGATCTCATGGTTGGCAGCTGGTGGAAGCGCCGTCGCCGACGAACCGCTCGCACCTGGCGATGTTGCAAAGGCTCGGCTGCCTCTTGGCGCGAAGGAAGTCTCGATGCTGATCCCAAATGGAACTGCAATGCCAATTGCTGTACAGGATCCATCAAATATTTCGTATGGACCGCTGAGAACAAGCGGATTTTACAGAATGAGTTGGACGGTTCCAAATGGGCAAAGTGGTCCAACATCGAAAGCGTATGCCGTCAACATGAATTCTCGAATCGAAGGTCGGGCGGACGCTGCGGCAGAAGTGAAATTCGCCACGGAGCGCGTCGCAGGAATTCAAGGCGGCGCTTCGGTTGAAACTTCTGCGTGGCCTTGGCTTTTATTGAGCGCCGTCGCCGTCCTCTTCTTGGAATGGTGGGTGTGGTTGCGACGCGTGTGAGTTGCACGTTTTCACTTTGTTCTTTCCACACGATCCGCTTCGTATTCGGTTGAATTTTCGTCGCACTCAATGCTTCGGGGATTGATCAGTTTCACTTCAACTCCTGCCTCAAGAACCTTCGAGCAGTTGGATCTTGTTGTGACAATGATTCGTGCGCCGGCGCTTGTAACGCCGACGATTCGTTGACCTTGCGGAGTGGCATTTCGGCGCTTGTTCGCAACGAGTCTGCGACTATTTTCGACTTTATTCGAGAGTTCAATGATCTCACTTGTGATCTTTTTCCGCTGCGATTTATTTTGATCCATCGCCCGCTTATATTCGTCTTCAGTCAATGTGCGCACAGTTTGCGTACGGTTGCTGGCTGATTGCCTACTCGAAGTGCTGTTTGTTGATCCACTTTGTTGCGATCGCTCGCCGTAGCGCTCTGCTTGTTCAAGCAGTTTTTGTTCCGCAACTTTCGCAAGAGCCAGCAGTGTTTCATCTGCCTTCAATCGAGCTTCGACTTCTGCAACAATCGCAGTCAACGCTGGATCAACAGATGCCTTCGCAAATGAGGTCACTTGAATGATGATGTCTGCGTCAGAAACTTCTCGTCGCGGTTGCGATTCAACTGCGCCTTTCCCCGTCGCATCCACCTTGGCGTTCTGAAGGGTCTGGACAATCGCCTCGAGTGCACGAACGCGTTCCTCCAGTTTTTCGAATTGCTCAGCAGAATCCGCAACCTGATTTTCGTCTGGCGAACACAGAGCAGGCGCAACGTAGCTCATAATTAAGGTGGCGAAACTGGTCGCGAAACCGACTGTGACCCTGACGGAAAACATTCGTTTCATTTGTTATTCCCTTCTCTCTGCATCCTAATGATCACAGGGGGGCGAATCTGAAAACAGACCTTTTTTCCTGTGCTTGTTCAGCAATCTTTTGGATTTTTCAAAGGCTCCCGCCGCATCGTGTACAGAATCACAGCAACGAGGATGACTGCAAGAACTGCCGAAGATCCAATAGTTCCAAACCCAAGCCCCAGTTTGCGATCCATGAAATCCGACATCGTTGTTCTCGCGGTGCTGGTTGAGAGAATGACAGCCAATACAAAAATGGGTGATAGGCGCGGGAGCGCATTTGAAAGACGAGCGTGACCATAAATGGAGCAAGTAGAACAGCCGAACTCGCGGCATAGCCAATGTCAAGGGTCATCGAAAGCAAATGGATTGCTTGGATTGGCAGGACTCGTGGGTCGTCACCGACGCTGAATTTTCTGGGTCAAGCCTTGCGACTCAAGAGCCGTCAATTCGACTTCACTGGAAAACTTGCGATAACGGCTTCGTCGATACCAAGATATTCACGCATCTGTTGATCGTAAATTTCCTGATCACGATCACGGGAAAAATCGAGGCGCATCTCATTGATGACCTTGGTTCCTTGACCAATCCAGTCTTTCCATGTCTCCGCTGAAATATTTTCGAAAATCCAATCGCCAACTGGACCGCGCATCGGTGACGATGTCATCCTTGTTCCGGGTCGACCCGTGCGCCGGCATACAAATGTCCCAGATGAGCGAAGTGCTTCTGCTGCTGCATTCACCGCACGCGTGACGGTCGGCGGCGTGCGTCCGATCGAGACTAACAATTGTCCGATCGCTTGCTCGACCATTCGATCGCCTCTTTCGGCCGCGGCCGTATATCCCCGGTTGAGAATGTCCACTGACTTGTCTGCCCATCCAGCACCGATCATCGCTTGGCCGCATAATTGATATGCCTTGCTCATTCCTGGGCTGAGTTCGATGACTTTCTCGAGACTTTTCGCGGCTTCTGCGTGCCGACCTGCTTGGAGATATGCGTTGCCCAGGCTGAAATGCGCCATTTCATTGGTTGGGTCTGCTGCGGTCATCTTCTCAAATTGGGCGATTCGTTCTGGAGTACTCATGTTGGACGATCATAGATGTGTTACAAGTATGTCTGTGGGAGTTCCCCAACTATTACTGACGAAACTTGCCGGCATCGACCTGCGAAATCCAGTCATCGCCGCTGCGGGGACATGTGGATATGTCGATGAACTCGCAGATATTTTCGACCTAAGCGAGATTGGTGCCGTCACAACCAAGAGCATCACCCGCGAAGTTCGTGAAGGAAATGCGCCGTGGCGAATCATCCCGACGCGCTCAGGGATGTTGAATGCGATTGGTCTTGCCAATAAAGGGATCGATCGTTTTCTTGCCGAAGAAGTTCCGCGCGTTCGTGGATGCAAAGCGGTGGTGATCGGATCCGTTGCTGGTCACACGATTGATGACTATGTTGCAGTTGCTGGCGCGATGGATGCTTCGCAAGAGTTTCGTGCAATCGAAGTGAATGTCTCTTGCCCAAACACAAGTACTGGTCGACATTTCGGCGCAGATCCATCAACCCTTCGCGAAGTTCTCAACGCAGTGCGCGGCGCTGTCTCGAATGCAAAGTTGTTGGTCAAACTTGCACCTGACATGGCAGATCCGATTGCGATGTCTGCAATGGCAATCGAATGTGGCGCAAACGCGCTCGTGTTGTGCAACACGATGCCAGCAATGGCAATCGATGTGCACACTCGAAAGCCAAGACTTTCCCGTGGGAAAGGTGGACTTTCTGGTCCGGCGGTTCATCCCATTGTTGTCCGAATCGTGCACGATGTTTATGCCGCCGTGGCGCGTGATGCTGGTGTGCCGATCATCGGGCTTGGTGGAGTGATGTCGTGGGAAGATGCTGCTGAACTGATCTTGGCGGGAGCGACTGCTGTTGGAATGGGGACGGCGCTTTTTGTCGATCCGAAATCGCCGCGCAGAGTCGTTCGTGGTCTTGACAAATGGGCTTGCGATCAAGGAGTCACTCAGATTTCGCAACTTGTTGGACAAGTCGTTTCGTGAGCGAGCAGTGGTCTGCTCGAATGCGTGAGAGATTCGATGAAATCGTCGAGTCTGTTCTCGCTGAACTTCCTAAGTCGATCCATACGATGCTGGAAGAATCTCCGCTGATTGTCGAGGATTTTCCAACTGATGATTTCATGCGCTCACTTGATATGGATCCGCAGGATGAGGACCTCTGTGGACTGCATAGCGGCAGCGCACTCACCGAGCGAAGTGTCAGCGCGTCTGGGGAATTGCCAGAGACCATTCAGATTTTTCGCAGAGGAATTCTCGATGCAGCAGGGGGATGGGATATCACGACCGACGAAGATGGCGAACCCATGGGTGGCGAATCTGCCGTCGAGCGCGAAATCCGCATCACGATTCTGCACGAAATTGGACATCATTTTGGACTTTCCGAAGAAGACTTGGATCGATTGGGTTATGGATGAAATCGCAAAAAGAAAATACATCCGCGTGATACCGTTCGTGTGATGCAACGAACTTTGATTCACGCGGCAACTCTTGCGCCATTTCTGTTTGCGAGTTTGGCAATCTGTGCCTGCGCAGAGAGTGACGCGCAGAAGGCGCCAGCGCCAGAAATCGAACTTCGTCACCAAGGACTTCACGGATACATCGCAAGTCGCTGTGAAAAGTCTCCAATCGAGTTTCGATATGGAGCGGGTTTCTATTCCGCAGTCTGGCAACTTGTCGCACAGCCCATCTCGGATTTTCAAATCGGCCTTCCATCCACTTGGATTCTTCCTGACAACTCGGACAATCGAACGGAACCGCTCTGTCCCGTGGGCACAATTCCGCGCGATAGTTGGCCAGAGCGAGGTCCTACATTTGACACTGTCTTTCAAACGCTTGAAGGTGGACTTGGATACTGGGCGGGAAATCGTTTTCATTATGGTCCGCCCAAGTTCAGCATGAATGGCACGCCAGATTGCTATTCCAACGAAGTCGCATCGCCTGGGTGGTCGTTTTTTTATAACACTCGACCGCTCCCAGACAATCGCCTCGGTATCGCACAAATCAGCAATCGATTGTTGATTCCGCCAGACGGATTGCCGTTCAGTGGTGCGCCCAGCGGCGAATTTCTGGGCTATGCATACATGGCGTTGCCGCTGACAGATGCGCGGCCAGATCCTCAGCCGACGGGGGCGTTCAGTTGGACGCTCTTTCTCAACGCAAAAAATTTCAAGGGGCCACTCGCGTATTACCTTCCAGAATGTTGGAGCAGAATTTCGCATGACTATCCAACCGACATCGGACGTGGTCTTGATGCGCGCGCAGCTTCGGGCGATGTTGCGGGCTCGATGGAAATCAATACCGTTCCAGAATTTCTCGCCACGGATAAAGATGGTCTCGTGTGGACGCGGATACCCGAGTTGAGTTTTCCAGTGGACGCTTCGGGTCGCACAACGCTCGTTCGTGATGTTGCGCTCTATTCCAAGGCTGCACTGTATGACGCGGTGCTTGGGTGGCGTCGCGGCGGTAGCGCGCCAAAGGGAGCATTCACTTCAGCAGGCACATTCTTTCCCAAGGTCGTCACTGGGCCAGTGACATATTCGCAGGACGAGAAACCGATTGGTGGAATCAACGAGCTCGTCACGCCGACAGTCTTTGAAGACAGCTCTTTCGGATTGCAATGGACGAAAAAACAAACTGGCAATATCGGTCGATTCCCAGCATATTTTCGGCAGAATGGCAAGGATCGAATTGCAGTCGATGCATCAGTAGTGCCTGCGAATCTTGGGTTGACTGAACGACAATTTCCAAAGCCAACCACAACGCCAGAGCCATACAGCGCAGAACCACTCGCAGGATCGTGGGCGAAGCCCGGACCAAGCGCTGGACCATTCACTGCGAAACTTGTGGATGGATCACTCGTGACATATTCGTGGTATCGATTCATTGACCAACCTGTCTTCGGTCAATTTGCATGGAGCGTTGCCGATCGCGCGGCGCTTCAATCACTCATCGAACGGATGCATCGTGAATGGCCAATCGATGGCGAGTATCTCGCCCCTCCACGAAGTGCCTCTGGAGCAGCAAGCAAACCAACGCTTGCATCCTTCGACGCAAATCTTTTCGTCACGCCGCCAAAGGGTATGGAATTCGGTTATGTCCCGATCGTCATTCGGCAGGAATTCGCGCCCACATCTCCAAAGGCGCTGAAGAAATAATTTCACGGGGGATCAAACCGCCGCATCAACAACCGCATCAACCAACGGCAGAACTGACTTGGCCGAGATACAGAATGCGGTGACACGACGTGCAGGTCACAGAGAGATTTGGGTTGGAAGCCAATGATGCGTACTTTTCAACGGGAAGTTCCATGTTGCACGCTGCGCACGAATATTCGCGGCGGCGCGCATCGACTGCGACAAGTTCTGCCATTGCTTCACCGTCGTACAGATCAGCGGCGCGATTGAAAATGTCCAAGTCACGCTGAGGAATTTTCGCAGCTGCAACGGTTCTTTCGCGATCGAGTTCTCCCAAACGAGATCCCACTTCTCCGCGGCATGTGTTCAATTCTGCTTGACCCGCATCACGAACCTTCACGCGTTCTGCTGAGAGTCGTTCGAGTTCAACCAACTTTGTCTGCAGGTCATCAGTCTTCTGGATCTGATCAATGGTCAGTTCGTCGATTTCATCTCGCTGAGTCTGCAGCAACTTCAATTCGTTCAACACGGCGGCGTATTGCTTTGGATTGGTACTGGTGTTGAGCTGATTCCGCAGCGTGTCAATGCGCGCCTTGACCGATCCACTCTCTGCTTCGTGATTCACACCAGTCGCTTGATGCTGACGAATCTGGCTCTTTGTCTCGTCCATTCGTGAGGTCAAGAGCAGTCGTTGTTTTTCCTGAAGCGCAACATAATGTTCCGCAGAATCGAGACGACTTCGCAGCGCGCGAACTTGGCTGTCGACGAGGTGAAGGCTGACGAGATCGG
>CAMDEL010000047.1 GCA_945896765.1 Singulisphaera sp. GP187 | reverse complement strand
ACATTATCAACTCGGTCATGCAGTTGAAGTATGGACAGGATTTCGCGATCAAGACCTTCGGTTCTCATTGCGTCAGGAATCACATAGATCGATTCTCGGTCATGCATCGAAAAGACGCGTTTCATCGGCACATTTGAGAACATCGAGATTTTCTGGGCAACCTTTGGAGTGACAGGATTCTTCGCGCGGCACGCGATAATGTGAGGCTGAATTCCAGCTTCCATCAGGCGCTTCATTCCAAGCTGAGCCGCTTTGGATTTTTGTTCGCCCAAGATTGCGGGTTCGATGATGTATGTCAATGCGACGAAGCAAGTGCTGCCATCGCCCTCTTCGAAGGCGAGTTCGCGCAGTGCTTCGATGTAAAAACCATTTTCATAATCGCCAGCGGTTCCACCCACTTCGACGAAGACGACGTCGATTTGTTTGTCGCTGGGACCCTTCATCGCAAGTTCGCGCAGTTTCATCTTGACCACGCCCGTGACGTGCGGAATCATTTGCACATCGCGTCCGAGATATCCACCGCGTCGTTCGCACTCAAGGATTTCTGTGTAAATCTGACCAGCGGTCATAAAATTACTTCGAGACAGATTCTGTCCAAGGATTCGTTCGTATGTCCCAAGATCCATGTCGGTCTCGAGTCCATCATCGAGTACGAAGACTTCTCCATGTCGATATGGATTGAGAGTTCCAGAATCAATATTGAGATATCCCTCCAACTTCACAGGAGCAACCGAGAGACCTTTGTCTTGAAGAAGCTTCGCCAGCGAACTTGCAAAGATTCCTTTTCCAAGCCCGCTCATTACGGTGCCGATCACAACGACGAATCGAGTTCTGCCTTTGATATATCCAGGTGGAGATGGTGAGAAATGTTCGCCCAAGTCCTCGCTGTTTGAAAACTGCGAAAGGAAGCCTGAACTGGCATCTGGATCCGAATGGGGCATAATTTGATGGTACTCACAAGCCTATTGTGGGTACAAGATGCATATGACCAGAATGCCAAGAAAAATTTGGATCTCAAATAGGGTTGGCGCTTTAGAAAAGACCGTGGACTTTTGTGCTCTGTTTGCAGTGTTCTGTTTGACGATGACCCTTGCACATGCAACGGGTGATGTGCCGTCAGCGCACTTCCCCCCAAATCCACAAGTCGAGTGGAAGCATCTGCGCTTGGACATCAAGGTTCCCGATCTGAACGCACGGACATTCGATGGCAAGGCAACCTATACGGTCGCTGCGTCAGGTCAACGGGCGGAGTCCTTACGCTTGGATGCTGCGGATATGGAGATCCTCGCAGTCAAAGGCAATGATGGGAAGCCTCTCGAGTGGTCGCACGATGATGGAGTTCTTCAGGTTCGCCTTCGTGAAGCCATTGGTCCACGAGTCGCGGATCAAGCTGCGACACCGCTGCAATTTTCCATCGAATATCGGGTGCGCGAACCTCGGCAAGGGATGAAATTTTCGAGCGCTATTCCTGGAGTTGATGGTCAAGCTGGAATGGCGGCGGAGATCCATACCCAAGGTGAGCCGCAGTCCAACCATTACTGGTTTCCAGTGCATGACTTTCCAAACATTCGTCTTGCGACCGAGATGATTGTTGATGTGCCTGCGGGAGTTTCAGTCAGTGGCAATGGCCGATTGGTCGAACACCGTACCGAAGGGGGGCGCGAAATATGGCACTGGCTGCAGGAAAAACCTCATGTGCCATATCTTGTTTCTCTCGTCGCTGGAAATTTTCAGCGCACAGAATTGCCGGCGCCAATCAGCGGAGTGCCGATGTCGGTGTGGACTCGACCAAGTCATGCGGGATTGGTTCAAGCAACGTATGCGAACACGGATCGAATGATGGGTTGCTTCGAAAAAGCATTCGGGCATCGCTATCCATGGGATCGATATGACCAACTTGTCGTACGAAATTTTTCAGCGGGTGGGATGGAAAATACTTCTGCGACCACGATGAACTCTGGCGCAGTGATGGATGCGACGGCGTTGCTTGAAGGTGATTTGGATGGTCTTGTTTCGCACGAACTTTGCCATCAATGGACTGGCGATTTGATGACTTGCAAATCGTGGGATCACTTGTGGCTCAATGAAGGTTGGGCGACATATGGAACTGCGCTTTGGATGGAAGAACGCGACGGAGCCGATGGGTATTACGATCAAGTTCTAGGCAATGCCGGAGTCGCCGATGGCGATAGTGGGATGCCGCGTGGCGAACCAGCAACGATTCCCCAGGCAATGTGTTCGCGGGTCTATTCCAATCCTGGCGAGACTTTCAGTCGCGCCGCGAATCCATATCCCAAAGGCGCGTCCATATTGCACATGCTTCGTCGAATGCTTGGAGATGAGATTTTCTTCCGCGGCGTGCATTTGTATGTTTCTCGATTTGCAGGAAAACTGGTGGAAACCAGCGATTTTCGGCAGTGTTTGGAAGAAGCCAGCGGTCGCAGTTTGGAGCAGTTCTTTACGCAGTGGTGCTATCAATCTGGATGTCCTGTGGTGAAAGTCGGTTCGAGTTATGACGCGGGGTCGAGGTTGTTGACGATCGAAGTGGAGCAGAAAAATCGCAATACTTCGGCGGGACCGATGGAGTTTTCGTTGCCCGTTCTTGTTCGCACCGCATCGAGCGAGCGGACTGTGATGATTCCAGTGTCGAGTGCGACGGCCCAGCGACAGATCGAACTCGATGGTCCGCCAACGATAATTGCTGTCGATCCGATGCTTGATGTGTTGAAAGTCTTGGAAGTTTCTCATGCGACGCCACTTTTGATCGAGCAGATGAAAAATGGTCCAACCTCTGCGACGAGAAGGCAAGCGGTGCGTGCATTGAAATCGAGTGAATCCGCGGAAGTTCGCGAGGCTCTTGCGCAAGTGGTGCGTGATCAAAATGCACGATGGACTCTGCGAATTGAAGCTGCCGAAGCGCTCGCAGCGTGGGCTTCACCAGAATCTCGCGCATTGACCCGCGCACTCTTCGATGAGTTGGTCACGCCGACTTTGGGAAAGTCTGCGCAAGATGCGGCGAAATTATGTCATCCTCAATTGCGCGCGACATTGACCGAATTAATTGCAGTCGCTCCAATCGAACAGGCGCTGCCACGACTTCAAAGCGTTCTTCAACAAGATGCGGGTTATGCCCCTCGAATCGCTGCGGCCGCAGGCTGCGCTCGGATGGGTGGTGTTGATTTTCCTGAGCAGCGAACTGTGATGACGCAAAGCGCCGAGATTCGTGCAGGTATTGGGAAAATGTTGCAGGTCTCGACACCAAACGAGAGGGTGCGAAGTGCGGCGCTTGATGCGATCAAAGCGCTCAATCTTGTGGAGTTCAATCAGCAGGTCAAAGAGCTTGCAGCGATCGGACATGTTGAACGCTTTCGTCCCACGGCGATTGCCACATTTGCGGACTTGGCACCACCCGCGTCGGATGCGATGGGGCGTGCTCAGGTCGCGACTCAACTGATCGCGCTGCTTGATGATCCCGAGCCGAGGGCGAAGGAGGCCGCGGGCAATGCGCTTGCATCGATGCGCGCAACCGAGGCATTGATTCGAATCGATTCAATTGCCAAGAGCGATCGCGATGAATCGACGCGAGAACGAGCAGCGGGTTGGGCGAAGAAAATTCGTGGCGAGCCCGCGGCGCCCGCGAAGCCATAAGAGTGGCGAAACATTACGCCTTGTAGCGGCTGACAAATGCTGCGTATTGCTCTGGAGTATCGATGCCGTGCGATCGTGCAACGCCGTGAGCGACGGCGATTGAAAATCCATGTTCAAGCGCGCGAAGTTGTTCGAGTTGCTCGGTCTCTTCGAGTGGAGTTGGAGCAAGCGTTGCGAATACGTTTAGGAATTCTCGGCGATACACATAGAGCCCAACATGCTTGCGCGGCTCGGCGCGAGAGTGCCCAAGATCGCGCACACACGGAATGAGAGCGCGAGAAAAATAGAGCGCACGGTTATTCATGCCGACCACGCACTTCACGATGTTGGGATTTGCAGGGTCTTCGTGGGGCAGAAATGGCGAGACGACTGTGGACAGCGATGCCCCATCGTCGGCCTCGAGTGCTGCGATCGCAGCGGAAATCAGTTCGGGTTCGATTTCAGGCTCATCACCTTGCACATTCACAATGATCTCTGCATCGATATCGGCGACCGCTTCACAAATGCGACTCGTTCCATTGGGATGATCTGATCGAGTCATCACGCAACGCGCTCCAAATGCAAGCGCAGTCTTGCGGATCAGCTCATTGTCGGTTGCGATAATGATTTCTTGGATTCGTTTGCAGAGTGCGGCGCGTTCCCACACATGTTGCAGCAGTGACTTGCCTGTTTCGTTTGCCAGAAGTTTTCCTGGGAATCGAGATGAATTCAGGCGGGCAGGAATGATGGCCGCGACACGAAGTGGTGTTGATGGTGGTTTTGCGTCGGTTTTCAACCCAGTGCTCAACCCAGTGCTCAACCCAGTGCTCAACCCGGTTTTCAACCCAGTTCCTTCACTAATTCATCAAGATCTTTTCGGCGTTGACGAATATCGCGATAACTGATGTCCTTGCGCAGGATGCTCGAGCAAATATCCGCAGCATCTCGTGCGTGCTGTCCGCTCTTTTCACTTCGAGCGAGTTCGATGAGGGAAAGCATCAAGTCGTATTTGATGTGTTGCTCTCGTTCTGCCTGTGACGCGTCGATCGCTGCGAGCGCGTCTTTGAATTCGCCAATTGCTTCTGCATGCCAGCCCGAAACTGCAAAGCATTTTCCAAGCATGTGAGCCGCAGAAACTCGCATTTTTGGTTCTTCTTTAGCGATCTGCAAGCATCCCATGGCATCTTCATATTGTCCGAGTTCGAAGAGAACGCGACCAAGTTCCGCTTTGATCGAACGGTCTGTTGGATAATTGGTTGCGCGTTCGCGATATTCCGCAGCTTGCAGATCAAGAACTGCCTTGCGAACTCGAGCAACGTTTGATTGAGCCGTTGCATCGGTTGGGGCCGCCTTCGCTGTTTCTTCAGCCACGTTCAATTGGCGCATCGCTCGCATCAATTTGATATCGCCCGCAGCCATTCGAAATCGGTATTCCTTCAATGACTCAAATGCCGCAAGATATGTGCGGTATGCAATGGCTTCATGTTCGGGCGTTCCCATTCGACGCAGCGACGTGCAATACTTTTGGATGTTGTCAGGAATAGTTGGGTTTGCGTCGTAATCCGCTTTTGTTCGAGCGAGGTTGCGATCTTCCGAACCAGCGCTTCCGGTGAGCGCATCCTGTTCTTCCATGGCTCGTTGCTTATCGAGATCGCGCACATTCTCGCGGAAGTTGCCGGTGCCACCGTCAGCACGATCGAAGCCACTTGCAACAATCGCTCGATTGGCAAGAATTTGCTTGAATTCACGGTCAAGTTGAATGTCTGAAGGATCGATCACCAATGCCTGCTCAATGCAGAGCTTTGCTTCTTCCCACGAGTTGACCTCGACGAAAAGATTCTTTGCGCGCAAGAGCATCTTTTTATTTGGCTTATCGCGAAAGGAAACGGAAAGAAGATTGAAGACCTTTGGTCCCGCCCAAGCGCCGAATCCAATTTGGTCTGCCTTGACCGCAGCATGCAACATATCCAAAGCGCGATCAACATTATTCAGGTCGCGCATCCAATAGAGTTCGGCAACTGCAAGTCGATCTTGAGGTGTTGGCCCGTCGAGTGATTTCACATCCACGCCAGAGGCCGGCTTTCCGCCACCCATACAAAATGATTTCCCACATGCATACATCGCTTCGTGAATTGCAATCTCTTGTGGATTGACTTTGACTGCATTGGCAAAGTAATAGAGCGCAACATCGTAAGTTGATTGCGATTGCGCTTTTTCGGCGCGTTCGAGAAACATCTTCGCCTTCTCAGGCGATGGAACAAATGCAGGTTTGTCGTTGTCGTTCTTTTTCCAAGGCAAAATCACAGAAGGTCACCTCTCGATTCACTGAACAGTTGGGCAGGATACTCGACAATATCCCATTGGCCATTGTTGGGCAAACTCGGTCGGTTTCTCGATAGGATTGGGATTGACATGAGCAAACTGGTCCTTCACCCTAATGCAATACTTCGCCGCCGTGCCGATTCGGTCGAAGCAATCGACAGTGTCATTCTATCCCTTGTCGCTGAGATGATTCATATTATGAGGGAAGAACAGGGGCTTGGTATTGCCGCCCCGCAGGTGGGCGCTTCGAAGCGCATCTTTGTTACAGAAGGCGAAGCAGAGGATGGCGGGGATGAAAAGGTGTTTATAAATCCTAAGTTTTTGGTGGTCGATGGGCTTCTCGAATCTTATGAAGAAGGATGTCTCAGTCTTCCCGATATTCGTGGCACGGTTCGTCGGCAACCGCATGTGATTATCGAAGCACTCGACGTGCATGGCAAGACATTCACAATGGAAGAGAGTGGCTTGATGGCGCGTTGCTGGCAGCATGAAATGGATCATCTTGATGGCGTTTTGATTATTGATCGAATGTCGGTGATCGATCGAATCGTCAATCGAAAGCGGTTGCGTGCGCTCGAATCGACGGGAGATTCGGATTGAAGAGCGGAGATATTGCGATCGCACTCTTTGGAAGTGGAGAATTCGCAGTTGCACCTTTTGAGTTACTTCGACAGCGCAGCGCACAATTAGGCGTGCGAATCGAATCCGTTTTTTCTCAACCTGATCGCAAAGCTGGCCGAGGTCAGGAATCACAAGCGACACCGGTCAGTCTTTGGGCGCTCTCACATGATCTGCCACTGTTGCGAACTGCAGATGCAAATGCTGCTGAAGTTCGTGCGAGCATTCGTGCATCTGGCGTGCAACTTTTCGTGGTTATTGCATTTGGTCAGCGGATGTCACCTGAATTGCTTGACGGAGTCGCGGCGTTCAATTTGCATGGTTCAATTTTGCCAGCGTGGCGTGGAGCTGCGCCCATTCAGCGATCGCTGATGTGCGGTGATGCGAAAGTGGGCGTGAGTGTGATTGGTGTCTGTGACAAGATGGATGCTGGACTGGTGTTTGCCATAGCAGAGACTTCGCCAAAAACCGCAGAAACAGCGGGAGAATTGCATGATCGACTCTCGCTGCTGGGATCCGAGCCGCTGTTTGAGACGGTTGCAAAATGGGTGAACGCATTTCAACGCAGCGCGGCATCGCCGAGCAGAGCGATCGATGCGCAAGCCGCGCTCTGTGGCACCGTGCAGGATGAATCGCAAGTCTCTCGAGCGAAGAAGTTGTCGCGTGCAGATGCCTGGGTGGATTTTTCTTGCAGTGCGTATGAAGTGAGCGCGCGAATAAACGGTCTCAGTCCTTGGCCAGGAGTTGACGCGTTGATCAATGGAAATCCGCTTCGCTTGCTTCGGGCTCGAGTGGTCGAGAGTCCAGTCGATGTTGCGGTTGATGGGGCTCAAACACTTGTGGGAGAAATCCGCGCCGACGGATTCGTGGCGTGCGGAAGTGGAGCGATTGAGTTGCTCGAAGTGCAAGCGCCAGGAAGTCGTGCGATAACGCTCCTTGCATTTATGAATGGACGAAGGATGAGCGCGGGGGCGCGAATCGAATCCAAGAGAGAGGACTCGGTTGGTGGGAAGGCAACATGACGCAACAAGTTCCACCAAGGCAAGACGCCGCGATTGCCGCCGATCTTGATAGCACTGAGTTGGAATATCCGCTTGATCCCCAGCTGATCGCGACGGCGCCTGCGCATCCGCGGGACCAGGCAAAAATGATGGTTTTTCACCGTAAAAGCAGCAGAATTGAGCATCGGAAAGTCGCAGATTTATTGGACTATTTGGAGCCGAGTGGGAAGCTGATCGTCAACGAGACGCGCGTTGCTCCACTTCGATTTGTCGCACGCCGAATCGCAGATGGTCGGGAAACGGAAGGACTTTTTCTTGGCAAAGCCACCGAGGGACGGTGGCTCGCGCTGATCAAAGGTGCGAAGCGATTTGCTGAAGGGGACGAGTTGCAACTTTGTCCGGCGGATGGTGCAGAGGTTCTGGAGTCGGATCGGATCAAACTCCACGCTCGCCGAGAGATGGCTTGGGAGATTTCTTTCCAATCGGGGTGCGATCCTTCGATTGTTTGGGAGCGATCGGGGCGAACGCCGTTGCCGCCATACATCTTGCAAGCTCGAAAGGCGGAGGGTGCAGGAAGGGATGGAAGTGGTGGAAGTCATTGCGAGTCGGTTGACCGTCTGGAATATCAAACGGTCTTTGCTCGAACATCGGACATGCCAAGTTGCGCTGCGCCGACGGCTGGCTTGCACTTCACCCCCGAACTGCTCGCACGAATTGCAGATCGTGGGATCGATCGAGTGGCAATCGAATTGCAAGTTGGGACTGGAACCTTTCGTCCAATCGAGGCTGCTCGACTCTCTGCACATCCGATGCATCACGAACATTGCCGGATCAGCGCTGGAAATCTCTTGCGGCTGGCCGAGGTTCATGACGATACAAGTCTCGTTGTGGGAACGACTTCCGTTCGGCTCTTGGAATCGATTCCTCGGCCAATTCCTGCGGAGTACTTGGCAGTCGCTCGTGAGCGATCCGCCGCTGGTTGCCCCGACCATATCGCCATTGACTTTTCCACCAACATCTTGATCGCTCCAGGATTTGATTTTCGGTGGACAAATCGACTGCTTACAAACTTTCATTTGCCGCGCTCGACGCTCTTGGCTTTGGTCGGCGCGCTCGTTGGAATGGACCAGTTGAAGGAGCTCTATTCGATCGCGCAGCAGGAGCGTTACAGATTCTATTCTTTTGGTGACGCAATGCTCATTCTGCCTTGAAGCGTAACGCTTCGAAATGCCGATGATGAAGGTATTGAGCGGTGCATGAAGTTGTCGCAATTAGTAGCCAATGTGGACGGCGTTTCGGTCTCGAGTGAATTCGATCCCACGGTGCAAGCCGTCACGGACGATTCGCGAAAAGTCGGCGCAGGGACGCTGTTCATCGCCCGCATAGGAAGTTCTGGAGACGGTCGAGCCTTCATTGTTGACGCCATCGCCAAAGGTGCGGTTGCGATCTGTGTCGATTCGCCTTCTCCAATCGGTGATTGGAATCAGAGCGGAATCCCAATCGTGCGGGCGATCGATGCCAACAAAGCTGCGACTGCGCTTGCGCATGCTT
Source organism: Singulisphaera sp. GP187 (assembly GCA_945896765.1). GTDB lineage: Bacteria > Planctomycetota > Phycisphaerae > Phycisphaerales > SM1A02 > F1-60-MAGs104. The sequence goes on along the minus strand of CAMDEL010000047.1, from coordinate 355 downwards.
TTCACGGCTTCCCATCTCGTGCAATGCGAATGATCGGCGTGACTGGAACCAACGGCAAGACAACAACCGCATATCTCATTCAACATCTTGTTCGACAAAGTGGGATTCGTTGTGGCTTGCTGGGAACGGTTGTCACGGATGATGGAGTGACGCGAACATCTTCAGAGTTGACAACTCCTGGCGGCACTGAATTAGCAGCGATTTTAGGTCGAATGGTTCGCAACGAGTGCAAGGTCGCTGCAATGGAAGTTTCGAGCCACGCGCTTGATCAAGGTCGCGTCGACGAGATCGATTTCACTGTTGGTGTCTTTACAAATCTGACCGGCGATCATTTGGATTATCACCAAACGATGGA
>CAMDEL010000046.1 GCA_945896765.1 Singulisphaera sp. GP187 | reverse complement strand
CGAAGCGGAGGTCGGGATCGGGGCGAAGCGGTTCAACCTCGCGAGGCAGATCCGTCGATGCGTAAATTGCTCTCGAAATTCGGCGGAAATGACAAGAATCTGAAGGGTGGGTTGAGCTGAATCTGGGTTCTTAAGCCTTCGACCCAGCTTGGTCTTCCCACAGATCGCAGACATCCTGACCGTCGCTTTTCAATCGAACCAAGAGATAGGAGCGCGTTGCGCAGGAGAAGCCGATTGAAAGTGCGCACGAACCGATCAAGAGACAGAGAATCGTCCTCCACATATCAATCAACGATGCGGTAATGGACTGAGTGAATCCAAGCAGTGCTGGTGGCGCTGATTGATATGGCTCTAGGAAACGAAGATTTCCAACTGCAGAGAGTGCAGTTTCTCCACTTGCTGATCCGTACGCTCCGATGGCGAATGACCACATGATGGTCGCTGCGAAATCGGCAACGAGCGTTCCAAGTGCAATGACAACAAGTGAAATGAATCCATACCAGAGCAGGTGCAGAGGTCGTGCGAAGATGTATGCGCCAGTTCGTTGAATGCTCTCGACAGCATCGCAACCGTCGCATGCGACCGCTGGCGCAATCAGTGGCAGACCAATGAGCAGCACGACAATGACGATTGCGGAAAGCGCAGCGGAGATGAGCGCGATACCAAAGAGCGCTCCGCCGACAATATCCAAGAATGGAACATTTCCAAGAAGACCAATCAACCAAGCGGGAATCCATAAGACGAATCCAAGTATCACAGCGAACATCGGCGCGAAGATGAGCGTGGAAATTCTTGGCCGAATGAAATCACTTGCTTGATTGAATGACCAGCCGCGCATCGACATATCCCCTGCGCTCATTCGACAGAGCACTCCACTCCCCCACCCAAATGCCAGAATGCAAACGACAACGAAAAACACTGTAAAACAAGGCGCAGAAGCCCATGATGCCACGGGGACGCCGACGCAAAGTGCCTTACCGGCACTGATCGCCATAGGGAGATCCGCACGAGCAACGCTTGCGATCAACGCATAGAAAGATGTTTGAACTGCTTCATTCAAAGATTCGAAAGATGATCGGGGTCTTGCGGCATCGATCATGCGCACAAGAGACGAATATCGAGAAGGCTCGATTGGATTTGTGGTGTTGACGCGAATTGCATCCGCCAACAGAATTTCAAGTTCATCGAGTGATGCGGTTTGCGCATTCGCACGCTGCTCTTGAAGAAGTGCAGGAATGACGACTGCACGAACTGATTCTTGCGCATCACTGATTTGCTTTTCGCGAATCGGGCCAGCGAAAAGTCCTTCTGGCGAAGATGATGGCGGAGCAAATCCATCCCACACCCTGCCTGCAGCAACGACCGTGAGCAGCAAAACGAATGTGAGTGCAATGCGAGTTGGTCGAAGCCCCGTGGAAACTGCGCCGAAAATCTTGAGAAACGGCAGAATGCTTGGCCAATCAATGGAGTCAACTCTGCTCTGGAGTTGCTGCATAGGAGGCAGGGAAGAATTTGTTGGCATTCGAGAAGTCATCTACTGCGAATCATGACAGAAACGTGGCAACCATGCCTGCAAGACCAACTGCAGCCAAGATGGTCAGAAAACCAACAAGCAATCGTTGTTCCATAGACCATCGACGATTGACTTTGACAAAGTTGGAAACCAAAGCGACTTCATGTGCGGAATCGAGTCCCTCCATTTGTGCATACGACCGAGGAATGCGCAGCGAGAAATCGCAATCGCAATCTGGGCAGCGTTTGATGGTTGCTAATTCTTCGCCACGACGTCCGCATGAGGCACAGAGCGGAAGGTGAATCCATGAGGTTTGAGAGTGCTTAATCATGATCGCCGGCTTTACGAATTCTAGTCGCGAATTCGACATTGGCAAATTCCCAGACAAAGAATGTGAAAGGTAGAATCGTTGCTCTATGAATAAAGACCTCATTCCGGTACTGGATCTCCTCGCCAAAGACAGCGCAGGATCGCTTGATCGACTTTTCGACTTTCTTCGAATTCCAAGCGTGAGCGCAGATCCTGCCTACAAAGGCGATGTCGCTCGTGCCGCGGAGTGGGTCTGCGGTCAATTGCGCTCTGCGGGATTGAATGCAGCGGTTCGACCGACGTCCGGTCACCCGATGGTCGTTGCGAAACACGAGGGTCCGCCTGGATATGACGGACCGCGCCTCTTGTATTACGGACACTACGACGTGCAACCAGCCGATCCAATTGATCTGTGGAAGAGCGGCGCGTTCGAGCCTGTGCTGGTCGACGGTCCTAGAGGAAAGCGCGTGGTCGCTCGAGGCGCATGCGATGACAAGGGACAAGTCATGTCATTCATCGAAGCATTTCGTGCTTGGATCAAAGTTCATGGAACGCTTCCATGCTCGGTAACGGTTCTGCTTGAAGGCGAAGAAGAATCAGGAAGCGAAAGCCTCGAGCCATTCTTGGAGCAAAACAAGGCTGAATTGAAGGCAGATGCGTGCGTTGTTTCCGATACTGGAATGTGGGATATGGAAACTCCCGCGATCACGACGAGCCTTCGTGGATTGGTGTATTTGGAAATCACCATTCACGGACCAAACAAAGATCTGCACTCGGGATTATTCGGAGGTGCAGTTCCAAATCCGATCAATGTGCTTTCATCCATCATCGCTGCATTGCACGATTCACACCGACGAATCACAGTTCCAAATTTTTATGATGATGTTGTAGAAACGTCTCCACGCGTTCGTCAACAATGGCAGAAGATGGGATTCGATGACAACGAATTTTTAGGCAGTGTCGGATTGACCAAATCTTTTGGTGAAGTGGACCGTTCAACAATCGAACGAACTTGGAGCCGGCCGACTTGCGATGTCAATGGAATTTATGGTGGCTATATGGGCAAGGGCGCGAAGACTGTCATCGCAGCTCATGCGACCGCGAAAGTTTCATTTCGATTGGTCGCAGACCAGGACCCGCGCAAGATCATCGACTCCGTTCGGGCATTCGTTCAAGCAAGATTGCCCAAGGACTGCCGCGCGGAATTCACAGAATTCGGTGTGAATCGTGCATTTCACGTGCCAGATGGATCCATCTTCCTCGCCGCTGCCGAGCGTGCATTGAATCAGGTCTATACACGACCTGCAGTGTTGATCGGATCGGGTGGCAGCATCCCTGCCGTCGGTGCGATTCAGCGCATCTTGGGCGCGCCAGCATTATTGATGGGATTCGGCCTTGATGATGATTGCGTGCATTCGCCAAATGAAAAGTTCGAAGTCGGTTGTTTCGAGGGTGCTCAAAAAAGCCATGCGGCTTTGCTCTCTGAAGTCGGAAGAATGCGGGCGTAGGAATTTCAACACGTGCGGGTGTTTCATCTGACACATCATCTGATCTGCGCAATTGCGCTCTTGATTGGAATCTCTGCCACAGCAAGCAGAGCCGATGGTCCCGTTACGATTTCACTTGAACACTTTGGAGTTGGCGGGCATTTCAGAAGTGGTGAAATGACTGCTGCGCGATTTCTCTTGCAAGGGCAAATTGATCAACCGACTCCAATCGAAATTGTCTGGGAACTTCCAGACGGAAATGGTGACATTGCGCAGATCACGCGGCGACTTGTGCTTGATGCTGGCCAACCCGTCCACACGTGGCTGTATGCGCGAATTCCTCCCAAGCAAAATGCTGCTGATGCGATGAACGAGATTTATACAGTTCGAGTGTGGGCGCAAACCGATGGTCGGCGCACTCGCGAACTTGGCTCCGCTCGGATTTCTCCTGCTTTGAGTGTGAATCCAACTGTTGCAGTTAATTTAAAAGAAGACATCTTTGGTGTTTTGGGCAGTGGTCGCATGGGATTGGATTCATATTCCATTCCTGCACCGGGAAATGATCGCATCCCTTCCATGAACGAAATCACGAAGATTGCACGCGGAATTCGACCAGAAGATTTGCCGGATCGCTGGGAGGGGCTCTCGCAATTCTCCGCGTTGATATGGACGCAAGAAAGCCCAGGGTCGCTGACTGGCGACTCCGCACGGGCTCTGCGTGAATGGATTGGGCGAGGCGGACTTTTTATTGTTGTGCTGCCTGAAGCTGCAGATCCATGGGGGCTTGCTGCTCCTTCAAAACATCCTTTGACTGATCTGATGCCGGACTGGAAGGTGCAACGAATCGAAGCAGTTCCAATTGCCACTCTCCTGCCCACAGTCAGTCAATCGGATCAATTGCTGAATACGAAGGCGACAATGCCTGTCACATTTTTCGAGGAATCTGGCAAGAGCAAGTCGTATGAACCGCTCGTCCTTCTTCCCGTTGCACGTGATCCTCGAACAGGTTTTTCAAGTCCACGGAAAGATTCGCTCGACGAAAAAATTATTGCGGTCACCAGATCGTATGGACACGGAAGGATCACAGTGATTGGTCTGGATGTGGACGCTCTGTCGCGCCGAGCTCTCCAGAGCAGCGCACTTCCGCAAGCAGATATTTTTTGGAATCGCATTCTGGCACGACGAGCAGATACCCCTTCCGGTGGCGAATATCAGGAACTGAGCACATTGAGGCGATTGGTGGTGCAGTCCCCAAACTTTGTCGACCTAGGCAGAGGAAATTTGATTGACGGCGTCATTGGAATGCGAGGGGAAGCGGCTGTTGGATTATTGGGTGCATTTTTGCTCTTTATCGTTTACTGGATCATTGCTGGACCAGGCGGATTTGGGCTTTTAAAATGGATGAAATGCGAGCGACATTCATGGGCATTCTTTGTCGCAACTGCAATCTTCTTTGGCACAGGAGTCTGGATCATCGGAGGCTCGATCTATTCAAGTCGCGTTCGCATTCAACACTTGACTGTGCTTGATTCAATTTGGAGATCATCTGAAAACCAACCAACGAGTGACACGGCAATGTCTCGTGCGACAAGTTGGTTCAGCGCATATCTGCCGGGATATGCGCTCACAAATGTTTCGATAGATCCAGAGAGCAATAGACGAAATATCTTGTCAGGATGGTCGGCACCTGGCGGTATGACGAATACTTTTCCGAATCCCGCACGTTCTGCAATGCCGATTGAAACTCCTGGTTCGATACAAGTTTCAGCGCGCGCAACATCTGCGAGTTTCGAAGCACAGTGGATGGGCGCGGTTCCGAGCGGTTGGGGAAAAGCTCCTTTTACTCCTGATCCCAAGCGTGCTCTTGAACAGACGGTTGTCCCTGGTGATCCTCTGCGTGTGATGCTGACTGGATTGGTCGAACACTCGCTGCCGGGTCCACTTCACGATGTCGGCATCATCCATATCACACCGATTCGAAATCGTGCGCCGAAAGAAAACGCTGCGAACGCACGAGTGAATCAGCCTTCTGACGCTCTTCCAAATATTGGACGCTTTTCTATTCTGACCACATGGCAACCCAATGAGCCAATCGAGTTGAAAGAAGTTCTCTATCCAGGCGGTCCGATGGGTGTTGATGAGACCATTGGAGATCTTGCCAATGCAATTCGAACTCGATATCAAGTGCCATTTGTAGATGACATGCTTCGAATTCAAAATCAGTTTGGCAAAGACAACTTTGCTGGCAACATCTCCTCTGAACGTCGAAAAGTCTTCCTGGACATGCTCGGCATGTACAACATGCTTCAACCACCTGACTATCTCGCCAATCCACCGAAGGATGCAGCTGCGGTCATCGCTGAGAGAATATTGGGAAGATCTCTCGATATTTCTGCATGGTTTACGACACCATGCCTGATCATTTGGGGATATCTCGATGCGGCGGAATGTCCGATTCCAATTGAGATTAATGGCGAGAAAGTCCCGAGTTCAGGGCTTGTATTGGTGCGCGTTGTCTTTCCTCTGCCTCTGGATGAAAAATTCGCCGCGCCCGAGAGAGACTAAAGTGATGCCATGTCGATGATCGAGACAGTCAATCTCACAAGAAAGTATGGCGAGCTGACGGCGCTCGACAATCTCAATCTCACCATCGAAGAAGGAACATGTTTCGGATTCATCGGACCAAATGGTGCAGGGAAAACGACGACGATCAAGATTCTTGCGACGCTCCTGAAACCAACTTGGGGCGAAGCGCGTGTGGATGGCCACGTTGTCGGATATCAGAATCATCTCATTCGGCCGATCATTGGATATGTGCCAGATTTTTTGGGCGCGTATGACGACATGTTGGTCAGTGAGTATCTCGAATTCTTTGCTGCGTGTTATGGGATTCACGGCGAGAAGCGCATGCGGGTCGTGGGTGAAGTGCTCGAGTTGACCGATCTTGTTTCGAAGCGCAAATCGGATGTAAATGGATTGTCTCGCGGAATGCAACAGCGACTCTCCGTTGCACGCGTTCTCTTGCACGACCCGAAAGTGTTGCTGATGGATGAGCCTTCAAGCGGGTTGGATCCACGTGCACGTATCGAAATGCGCGAACTCCTGAAGGAACTGCGGCGCATGGGAAAGACGATTCTGATTTCATCCCACATCCTGTTCGAGTTGGCTGAACTTTGCACTGCAGTTGGTGTGGTCGAACAAGGGAAGTTGATTTTTTCTGGCGGAATCTCTGAAATGATGGATCGCGCTGGAAGTGGCAGCATGGTGCATGTTGTCGTGGATGAACGTCCGCAAGAAGCGGCCGCACTGCTGAAGCAGGTTCGCGGCATTTTGAAAGTGACCTTGGAGCGAGAAGAAAAAGTTGTCCGAATCGATGTGACAATCGACCCCAAAAGTGGCATGCCGATCAGCGATATCCCCAGTCGTTTGATTGCACAAGGATTTCGAGTTGCGCGTTTTTCGCATGAACCAATGAATCTCGAAACGGCGTTCATGCGCTTGACAAAGGGAATTGTTTCGTAAACTTTCGCTCCACAGACGGAAATGATGAAACTATGAAAGTCCTTCTCGCCGCAAGTCCAGACCGTCCAGCAACCGCATCGATCTTGGATGAGGTTCGAAGAATCGTTGCGAAACATGCTGAAATCGTGGCGGAAATTCAAGCTGATAGCGCTGCGCTCTCTGCGAATCTTTTATTCGATCGAATGGTCGCCGTCGGCGGCGATGGCACGCTGATCGCTCAATTGCGGCGCATTCTGGATCGTGGGATGCCGCTCGTCGGAGTGAATTCTGGCCGACTGGGATTCCTCGCGGAATTTGATCCAATATCGTTGGAGGAGCAAGCTGATTCGATCTTCGGTCCCAACCCGCTTGTTCGACAGCGAATGGTGATGGATGTGATTGTGAAACGCAAAGATGGCACTGTGGTTTATCACGGAGTTGCGGTGAATGATGTTGTGGTGAGTGCGGGCTTTCCATTTCGGATGATCGAATTGCGACTTGAGTTTTCAGGCAATGTCGGACCCGATGTTTCTGGTGATGGAATCATCATTGCCAGCCCTGTCGGTTCAACTGCATACACCGTTTCTGCTGGTGGACCCATCGTGCATCCAGATGTTGAGGCACTGATTGTCACCCCAATTTGTCCGCATAGTTTGGGTTTCCGCCCGATTGTTGTGCCGAGTCATCTTGATATTTCCGTTCGCGTCGAGCGTGCGAATGATGGAACTGCATTGATGCTCGATGGGCAGACAAATATCCGCTTGGCTGTTGGAGACATGATTCAAGTTGGCCGACACCAATCGATGGCGCGTTTGGTTGGAAATCCTGACGTGACATACTGGCAGCAGTTGCTTTCAAAAATGCGCTGGGCAGCGCCTCCAACATATCGAGACCGCGGGACATAAGAAAACGTCTTGCGAAAGTTCATGCGAAAAGCATGTGTGTGAGTTCGCGCTCGTGCAATCTTGAGAGCGTTGCCATTGAACACATCGCACCGATCAGCGCGCACAACATATCCCACTGCGCATCCCATGGATCACCTTGCGAGCCAAGGAATGCATCTGCCGATGCGCCAAGTGCGACTGATGATCCCCATTCAATCATCTCGAATATTGCGCTGAATGCAAGCGCGGATGCGACGCAGAGAAATGCGAGCCAGCGACCTGGTTGCAGCGGCGATGTTCGCCGCAGAAGTTCACGTGCAATCAAAGCGGGAACGACTCCTTGAACGAAATGCCCGAGTCGGTCATAGTCATTGCGCGCAAGACCAAACCACTCTTGCACCCAAAGTCCGACAGGGACTTTTTCGTATGTGTAATGTCCGCCGACAACCAAGATGACTGCATGCATTGTCAGTAGCACAAGCAGTATGCGCGTGATTCCGTGTCGATGTGCCAGCCAGACAACAATTGGAAGTCCAACAAGCACCCACGAAACTTCCATCCACCATGTCAACCAATCAAATGGATGAACGGCAGACCATGCGAGTGTTGCAACCACGATGACTGACAACACCGCGCCAAAGTATCGATGCGGCAAGGTTGAGGAATTCGTTGGTGCAATTCCTGGCATGCATAAAAAGTATCAGGTCTAGAAATCTCGGCGCAATTTCACAAGGCAGCCCAAGTGGTGATTTCACGCTACATTTTCAGCATGATTGATATCAAGGCATTTCGAGAGAACCCAGAACGATTTGTGCGCGGTGCTGCAGAGAAGCGAATGACAGTCGACTTCCCCCGCTTGACTGTTCTTGATGAACAACGACGAAGCATCTTGACTGAACTTGAGATCAAACGCGCTGAACAAAATCGACTCAGTAAAGAGACTGGGCCGCAGATGGGAAAGTTGAAGGGTCAACTGAAAACTGCGGCGGAGGCAGATCGCGCGAAGATCCAAGCGCAACTTGCTGAATTGGAAGCGACGCCCGTTCGACTGAAGAATGAAGTCATTGTGTTGGAGCGTTTGCTTGCTGATGTCGAACCTGCTTGGCAAGAACTTCTGCTGACTGTTCCTCAACCACCTGCAGCAGATGTGCCCAAGGGTGCCGGCAGCGACGACAACGTTGAAATTCGCAGATGGAATCCAAAGGGATTTGATGCGGCGATTCCCTTCGCAAAGAATCGTGGATTCAAGCCGAGAACGCATCAAGAATTAGTGCGCTCACTCGGATTGGTGGACTTTGAACGCGGAGTCAAGATGTCGGGAACACGGCACTATGTGCTGACTGGACTTGGGATGCGACTGCATCATGCGATCATTCGATATGCGCTTGATTTTATGGCGGATCAGCGCGGTTTTCAGCCAATGGGAGTTCCCGTCATCGTTCGCGAAGAATGCATGATTGGCACTGGTTTTTTCCCCGCAGGCAGAGAGCAGGCTTATCACCTTGAAGAATCCAAGCGCGGCAGCAATCACGATTTATTTCTGACGGGAACAGGCGAAGTCGGATTGATGGGACTGCATGCTGATGAAATCATTCCGCTGGAATCTTTGCCTTTGAAATATGTCACCGCATCCACATGCTTTCGCCGCGAAGCTGGCGCCGCCGGCAAAGACACTGCGGGTTTGTATCGCATTCATCAATTCGACAAGGTCGAGCAGGTTGTAGTTTGCAGAGCCGACGACGCAGAGAGCCGTGCGTGGCATAAGACGATGCTCGAATCCGTAGAGATGATCTTGCAGTCGCTGGAATTGCCATATCGATTATTGCAATGTTG
>CAMDEL010000045.1 GCA_945896765.1 Singulisphaera sp. GP187 | reverse complement strand
ACAGTGCCGATCGACCCATCAAGCGTGACGGTTTCGCAGGTCTTTGTCACAAGCAAGGACGGCACGAAGATTCCAATGTTCATCGTGCACAAGGCGGGACTTGTGCTCAACGGAGAATCCCCGACAATTCTCTATGGTTATGGTGGATTTAATGTCAGCCTCGACCCAGCATTCAATGCAACGAATTGGCCGTGGTACGAAGGCGGCGGCGTCTATGCGATTGCAAATCTTCGCGGCGGCAGTGAATATGGAGAGGATTGGCACAAAGCTGGAATGCGTGCAAACAAGCAAAATGTATTTGATGATTTTTATGCGTGCGCCGAGTGGTTGATCTCATCGAAGTTTACAAATTCAAAGCATCTTGCAATTCAAGGTGGATCCAATGGCGGACTCTTGACTGGCGTTGCAGTCACACAGAGGCCAGATCTTTTTTGCGCGGCGATCAGCGCTGTCCCACTGCTTGACATGATTCGATATCAACAATTCTTGATCGCGAAGTTCTGGGTGCCAGAGTATGGATCGAGCGAAGACGCCGAACAATTCGGATGGATTCGCAAGTACAGCCCATACCAGCATGTCACCAAAGGAACAAAGTATCCCGCAGTTTTGTTTACCGCCGGCGAAAATGATTCACGCGTTCATCCACTCCATGCGCGCAAGATGGCGGCACGCATGCAAGCGCTCAGCTCGAATGATGATGCCAATGATCCGATTCTGCTTTGGGTCGATCGCAACGCAGGACACGGACAAGGAAAACCACTTGCAAATCGAATCGCAGAACAAGCTGATCAATGGGCATTCATGATGTGGCAGACTGGAATGTGTCGTTAGTGCGCTGAAGCAAAAACTTCACGCAATGACTTCCAACTTGGCATATTCCAACACCAGCGTCCGCACACCCGCGCTTCGAAATCGAACTCGAACGCTCGTCAAACTTCCTCGCGGCAGAACTTCTTCAACAGTTCCAACACCAAACTGCGCATGACGAACGATGGTCCCAGCGGGAAATCCACCGTCGCCACCACGGCGCGAACCTCCAACCCCCTGCCGACCTGCATACCGCCGATTTTCATCCTGCCCGCTTTCGTCATCTTCAAATTCCACGCGCTCTGTCAGATCAAGGCGCTGAATATTTTCGCCACTGATTTCTCGTAGAAATCCACTTTCGATTGTGCGCATGCGAAGCCCGCGCACCGCGCGAGTTGCAGCGCAAGTCAGCAGCAGACTTCGTTCGCTTCGAGTGATGCCTACGAAGAGAAGCCTGCGTTCTTCTTCAACTGCCTGCGGCGAATCCATTGAACGCGCGTGCGGCAAGAGACCCTCTTCAATTCCCACGATTGCAACCGTGTGAAATTCCAGCCCCTTCGATGCGTGCAACGACATCAAAGTGACAACGCCACGCTCCGGATCCACAGCATCAGAATCTGCGACGAGCGCGACGGATTCGAGAAAACCACGCAGCGCATCGCCGAGCGTCGGCGCGCGAGCATCTGGCTGAGATTCCGGCAGCACATACAGGCTGGCGGCGTTGGCGACTTCTTGAACATTTGCTTTGCGATCTGCAGCATCTTGATCGTCATCTGCGATTGCAGCAGCTGCGCGTTCGAGTCCCGCCTCGGTGATCAATCGAGCGACGAATGGGCCAAGATTTTCCGCAGGTTTGATCTCCAATTCGCTGCGATATCGAGCCAACACCATCACAAGTCCATCGATTGATTTTGCAGTTCTCTCGGCAATTCCCGCTTGTCGAGCCATCATCATCGCCTCAAGAAGCGAACATCCCCGAGCGACTGCCACTGCAGCGCATTTGCTGATCGATGTTGCGCCGATTCCACGCGCAGGCACATTGATAATTCGTCGCAACGCTTGTTCATCAAATGGATTCACCAGCGCACGCAGATAACTCAACGTATCACGGACTTCTCGTCGTTCGTAAAAAACCGTTCCGCGCGCAATGACATATGGGATGTTTCTCCGCCGCAGCGCATCCTCGAGCGTGCGGCTGAGCGAATTCATCCGGTACAAAATTGCCATCTCTTTCCACTGAATTCCTTCGCGATTTGCGCGCTGAAATTCTTCGATGACATAATTCGCTTCGGATGTTTCATCAGACAATATGGCTATTTTGGGCGGAACTCCTTCGCCAAGTCCCGTAAAAAGATCCTTGTGTCGGCGGGCAGAATTGCGGCGAATCAACTGATCTGCAACAGCGACGATGTGGGATGTCGAACGAAAATTCTCGCCCAGTGGCACAACTGTCGCACCAGGATAATGCTCTTCAAATTCGAGAATGTTTGAAATATCCGCTCCACGCCAGGCATAAATCGATTGATCGGGATCACCGACCACACAAATGTTGCGATGCTCGCGAGCGATCGAATGCGCAACCGTGAACTGCGCGTGATTCGTATCTTGATATTCATCGACGAGAACTTCTGCAAAACGCCCTTGTAATTGCGCCAAAACTGCAGGATCGTCGCGAAGCATCCGAGCCGTTCGCATCAGCAAGTCATCGAAGTCAAGCGCGTTTTGCCGCACCAACTCTTGTTCATAGATCGCATAGATGCGAGCGATTGTGCGTTGGCGAAAATCAAGCGCATTTTGCGCATATTCCGCAGCAGAAAGCAAACGATTCTTCGCAGAAGAAATCTCGGTTGCCACCGAACCAACTTGCCACTGCGCAGTTTCGAGATTCGCTCGACCGATCGCCGCTTTGATGACTGCATGCGCATCATCCATGTCGAAGATGGAAAACTCTTGCGCAAGAGGTTTCTGCCCAATGCCAGCAGCAAGACTTTCGGGGCCATATCTGCGCAGAATTCCAGCAGAAAATGAGTGAAATGTACTGACGACCAATCCACGACGTCCTGGTGCATCGGCGGGCACCAGCGCATCGACACGAGCCTTCATTTCGCGCGCAGCTTTGTTTGTAAATGTCAGCGCAAGGATCCGCCACGCAGGAACACCCGCAGCGATTCTGCAGGCAATTCTGCGTGTAATCACGCGTGTTTTGCCAGAGCCTGGACCTGCAAGAACCAAGAGCGGCCCACCACAATGCGTCACCGCTTGCCGCTGAGTTTCGGTTAAATCAATCAGCCACGGCTCCTGAGAATCGACGTCCACCCAAGGAGTCTAATAGGCGAAAGAGACACCAACTGACAATCAGTCCACAAGGCATCTTCAACCATTCGTGGGCAAATCCAACCCCAAGTCTTTGTGTTTACAAGAGGTTAAGACCAAAAAGTCTGTGTCCGATAAAATTCTAGATATTGTGGTGGATTTGCTATTGCCACCACAAGATGTTGGGGTAAATTGATTTGCGACCTCCTTTGTTGGAGCGCTCAATGTGTGGGTCAGTCAGTGAGATTTACTTTTTCCGACTTTTTTGAAGGAGTCAAACAATGGGCATTCTGTGCGATACACAAATACGTGAATTGGTTGGAATTGAGCCCTTTGAAGAGAGTCGCAAACGAGATGGCGTGATTTCATACGGCGTTTCAAGTTATGGATACGACGTTCGCGTTGGAACGAAATTCAAAATTTTCACCAACGCAACTTCAGGTGGAGTCGCCGTCGTTGACCCAAAGAATTTTTCGAGTGATCTCTTTATCTCAATCGACACCGAATTGACCAAGCGAGATCATGTTGTGATCCCACCAAATTCATTTGCTCTTGCTGAAACAATCGAGATCTTTTCCGTTCCGCGTGATGTCTTGGCCGTCTGCGTCGGCAAGTCCACCTATGCGCGCTGCGGAATTATTGTCAACGTCACACCTCTCGAGCCTGAATGGCGCGGCAAGGTCACGATTGAAATTTCCAATACCACTCCCCTCCCAGCAAAGATTTATGCCAACGAAGGCATTGCACAAATGTTGTTTTTCAAGGCCGATCGCGTTTGCGCGACCAGTTACGCAGACAAAGGCGGCAAGTATCAGAATCAAAGCGGCTTGACTCTCCCTCGAGTCGACGGTCACTCTCAAAATAAATCTGAACATCAGTAAGTTTTTCTCCCCAAAGGGGCTCGCCGATGTTCGGCGATCCCATGCGTTTTTTCCGTTCGCACATCATCAACCCAATTCCCGCAGGACGCACTCATGAAAATTTCTCGACGATTCACAACCAAAGACACGGATGTCTACACCACAACAGAATGGGCGACACGCTCAAGCAAGATCAAGAACCCGGATGGGTCCGTGGTCTTTGCAATGGATGATGCGCAGATTCCAAAGGAGTGGAGTCAACTCGCAACCGATATCGTCGTCAGCAAATATTTCCGCAAGGCGGGAGTCCCACAGATTGCAGCTGACGGGAAGCCGACAACAGGACCAGAGCGTTCAGTCAAACAAGTGGTGCATCGACTCGCAGGATGCTGGAAACACTGGGGAGAAACGCACGGATATTTCGAAACATCCGAAGATGCGCAGGCGTTTTACGATGAAATCGCTTACATGCTCTTGAACCAAATGGCGGCGCCAAACAGCCCGCAGTGGTTCAATACTGGTTTGGCTTGGGCATATGGAATCAACGGTCCTGCTCAGGGACATTGGATCGCCGATCACCGAACCGGTGCTCTCGAACGCGCTCCCGATTCCTATACGCATCCGCAGCCGCACGCATGTTTCATTCAGTCCGTCAACGATGACTTGGTGAATGAAGGCGGCATTATGGATCTCTGGGTACGCGAAGCGCGACTCTTTAAGTATGGATCTGGAACAGGCACAAATTTCTCCAGCCTTCGCGGAGACAGCGAGTCTCTCTCCGGCGGCGGAAAGAGTTCTGGATTGATGAGTTTCCTCAAGATCGGCGACCGTGCCGCAGGAGCGATCAAGTCTGGAGGAACAACTCGGCGAGCTGCAAAGATGTGCTGCCTCAATGTCGATCATCCGGATATCGAAGCGTTTGTAAATTGGAAAGTCCGCGAGGAAATTAAGGTTGCGGCGTTGGTCGAAGGGATGAAGAAGTTGAGCAAATCGCAGCATGCAGTTGCAGATCGACTCGGCTTGAAATTGGATTATGACTTCAACGGAGAATCGTATTACACCGTCAGCGGTCAGAATTCCAACAACTCCGTTCGACTCAGCGACGAGTTCATGGACGCCGTAAACACCGACGGAAATTGGAATCTCATTCGCCGTACCGATGGCGAAGTTGCGAAGTCGCTCAATGCGCGCGAACTTTGGGGACAAATCAACGAAGCTGCATGGCACTGTGCAGACCCTGGTGTCCAATTCGATTCGACAATCAACGCATGGCACACGTGCCCAGAAGGCGGACGAATCAATGCGAGTAATCCTTGCAGTGAATACATGTTCCTCGACAACACGGCGTGCAATTTGGCGTCGATCAATCTGTTGAAGTTCTATGATTCACGCACGCGAAACTTCGACATTGCAGGCTACGAACATGCAATTCACCTCTGGACGATGGTCTTGGAAATTTCGGTGTTGATGGCCTGTTTCCCATCGAAGGAAATCGCCGAACTCTCTTGGAAGTATCGCACGCTTGGATTGGGTTATGCCAATCTCGGCGCCATGCTGATGCAAGCGGGAACGCCTTACGACAGCGATGAAGGTCGCGCCATTTGCGGAACTCTCAGCGCAATTTTGACTGGCCGCTCGTATGCATCGAGCGCGCTGCTTGCGGCGGAACACGGAGCCTTCGAAGGCTTTGACGAAAACCGCCATCACATGCTGCGTGTCATTCGCAATCATCACCGCGCTGCAAATGGAGTTGCTCGTGACAGCGATGATTATGAATCGCTGCGCTCGCGACCGGTGCCGATCAATCACAACCTCTTTCATGAAAACCGAATCGCTCTTGCAAACGCTGACCAACTTCTCGCAAGCGCAACAACTGCGTGGGACGATGCACTCGCTCTGGGTGAGCAATTTGGATATCGCAATGCACAAGTCACTGTCATTGCGCCGACTGGAACAATTGGATTGTTGATGGATTGTGACACAACTGGTGTCGAGCCAGACTTCGCACTCACCAAATTCAAGAAACTTGCTGGCGGCGGATATTTCAAAATTGCAAATCAGTCTGTGCGACCCGCACTTTCTGCGCTTGGCTATGACATCAAAGAAACAGATGCAATTCTCAAATATGTGATGGGAACTCTGACACTTGATGAGAAAATCCCAGCAACCGACGGCAGTACTTCCGTTGGATTCCAGAGCCAAACGCTGAGCGAATTCCTGCTTGAGAAGGGTTTCACAAGCGCAGAATTGGTCAAAGTCGAAAATGGTTTGCCGACCGTCTTTGAATTGTCATTCGCATTTACTGCGTGGTCAATTCCAGAGCGCATTCTGACTGGACTTGGAATCAACGCGGAAAAAGCTCGTACTGACTTGAAGTTTAATGGTCTTCGTGTGCTTGGACTGAATGGTCGACAGATCGACGCGCTCAATCGAACGATTTGCGGAACGCAGACGATCGAAGGTGCGCCACATCTTCTGCCAGAACATCTTGCGGTCTTTGATTGCGCGAATCGTTGCGGTGCACTTGGAACTCGATTCATCAAGCCGAGTGGTCACATTTACATGATGGCTGCAGCGCAACCATTCATCTCGGGAGCAATCTCGAAGACTGTCAATCTGCCCAACGATGCAACTGTCGAAGAAATCGGCGCGTGCTATCAACTCTCTTGGGAACTTGGAATCAAGGCAAACGCGCTTTATCGAGATGGCTGCAAGTTGAGCCAACCACTTTCAACAAAGTCTGAAGCTTCCGATCATGCTGAAGAGGAAGATCTTGATGGGCTTGAGGAAGAAAGCGAAAACGCAGCGAAGACACAGGTCGCAATCGTTGCGCTCGAACCTCGAATCATCGAAGTCGAACGCATTGTCGAGCGTGTCGTCGAACGTGTTGTCGAACGTGTCATCGAAAGACCGATGCGTCGGCGATTGCTTGATACTCGTCACTCAATCACTCACAAATTTAATGTGGGTGGTCACGAGGGATATCTCATCGTCGGCCTCTATGAAGATGGACGACCCGGAGAGTTGTTCATCACCATGGCCAAGGAAGGATCCACAATCGGCGGTCTTATGGACTCGCTGGGAACTGCGATCAGCGTTGCGTTGCAATACGGTGTTCCAGTCGAAAGTCTTGTCACGAAATTCGCTCATCAGCGATTCGAACCGATGGGAATCACGACGAATTCCGACATTCCATTCGCAAAGAGTTTGGTCGATTACATCTTCCGTTGGTTCGGCATGCAATTTATTCAGGGTTACCGCGACGCAAATGCGCCAAAGCGTATTTCAGCAAGCGGACATTCCAATGATGGATTCTTGCCGATGGACATCGGACATATGGATCATTCCATGACGGCTTCAGTTGCGGCTTCAACCCCGGCTTCAGTTGCGGCTTCAGCTGCAACTGCGACTCCAACAATAATTCAGACACCAACTCAGGAGACAACAACATGGTCGAGCAATCGATTCACAACAACTCTCGATACACAGACAAAAATGTCCGAGAGTGGAACTCACATCATTGGTCGGACTTCCGAAGGGGAGAAGATCGCAGACATCTCATCTTCTTCGAGAATTACAACCTACTTGCATGCTGAAGATGCGAGGAGCAGCGACGGATCTGTGATGACTCCAATGACGCCAATTATCGTCGAGCACGGAGAAATGCGATCGCTGGGACATCCAGCGCAATCGCTGGGACATCCAGCGCTCACAGCAGCTGATCAGGCGAACGCCCAGTTGATGGGCGATGCGCCTGCGTGCGATTCTTGTGGATCAATCACCGTTCGAAATGGCACGTGCTATCGCTGTTTGAATTGCGGTAGCAGCATGGGGTGCAGTTGATTGGTGATGATGAATATTTGAACGACTCATTCAACGACTCAAAGGAGATCGGGCATCGATCTACTCCGACGATGCCTGATTCCCATGATTTTCGCAGTGGTTCTGGTCAGAGTTTTTTGAAACGGTTGGCGAGTGAATGGATTTTCCTTGCACTGGTTGGATACGCACGGAAACGGTGGATTCCAACCCCCTTATTGGCGGGGAGAACCTGGCTACAAGAGGGTGACCGACTCTCAGGCTTGACCACTGCGGAATTTTGATCAGGGTCCAGGACGGACCTTGACGTTTGTACCCCGTCGTAGCGCACGCGCGCTGCGGCGGGTTTTTTTATGGGGGCTATGCTTCCTATTACGATGCTTTCCAGCACGATGAACCAGATTGGCGTCAACAGACCCGTGACGAAAAACAATCATGTGATCACCGTTTCACAAGAACGAATTCTGAGCGTGATCAGCGGCGGATTGGCAGATGTCACTGACTTCACCCGATCACTTCGTCTTATTCGCCTCCTACTGCGCACTGAAATCGATCAACAGTCAATCGCAATGCGACAGAGACTCGACACGATTGTCCATGCTTGCGAGCGTCAAATCCCAATCGAACAAAGAGAGGCCGAGAGCACCCGACTAACCAACGATATTCGTGCGATTCTGATTCGTGCAAACTATGTTGAACTCTCCGAAAAAGATCTTCAAACTGCGTTCACAACTCAGTCACTGATTCGTCTGAACATACAAATCAATCGCAAACTCTGGAACAGATCCGTCATTTTCGCTCGGGGAAGACACCTCACTTCCCAAACCGTCAGTACTTGGTTCGGCCTGCGAAAGAAAACCATTCAAATAGAGGTCTTTGATCGCCTCTTTCTCTATGTGGAGAGCCAACCAAAGCCCGTTCAAAAGCAGAAACGAAACGCAGCCAAAGAATCTCCTTCGTTCTATGTGCGACTCTTCGAAAACATCCCCGTCGCAGATATGGAAATGCTCTTTCCAAACTGCGCGGTCGGAATGCGCAACCTAGACAAATGCATCATGTTCGGGCCAGCCATTTTTGCCGTCATCGGAATCTCTGCGGTCATTCGCGCGAGTTGGCTTGCGCTGTATGGTTCAGCTCGTTGGCAACTTGGAATCGACACCGCACCTCCTGATGTTCCTGGTGGCGCGCTCGCTGCCATAGGTGGCGGATTGGTCGCACTCATAATTTGGGGATATACGCAATTCAGTCGATACCAAAAAATGCGTTTGAAATATCTCAAGATCCTTGCGGACATGATCCTGTATCGAATGCTTGATCGAGATACGGGTGCAGCTGCACGCGTCTTGGATGAAGCGAGCGAAGAGGAATCGAAAGAGGCAATTCTTGGCTATCGATTTCTGCTCGACGGCCCATCGACTGCGGATGCACTTGACGCAAAGATTGAGAGTTGGCTTCAAACACAGTTCCAAGTGGAGATCGACTTCGAGGTCGACGACGCGCTGGCGAAACTCGATCGACTTGGGATTGCGTCATGCTCGAATGGTGTATGGACCGCAAAGTCTCCTTCCATCTTGATTCCTCACTTGCTTGCGCAGTGGAATGCGTTGGCGGAGTAAACTGACTCCATGCGAAAACTTTCACTCTGGATCACCTGCAATTCGAGCACTTTTGTCTGTTCGTTGGCCTCGTTCGTTTTCGCAGCTACTTTGATCTCCTGCGGCGCACCTGCGCTGCCGCCCAGCGGCACGCTTCCACCAAACGCCAACGCATCACAACCCCGCGCATCCGCCACATCCGCGATCACGATCCAACATCTCGTGCTGATCAAATTGAAAGACACGAATGATCGCACAGCTCTTGAAAAAGATTGCAACGCGAAACTCTCTTCGATTCCTGGCGTC
>CAMDEL010000044.1 GCA_945896765.1 Singulisphaera sp. GP187 | reverse complement strand
GACCGAACGAGCGCATCGGCGGTCAACAATCGCAAAGCGGTCGGTAGATTTGGCGTGACGAGAAGTGCGGAAAGTTGCTTGAGCGCATCGATACCGTGTCCGTCATTCATAAGAGATTCTGCAGCCAATATTTTTGTCAGTACGGTCAGCATGGGATCACCCACCAACATCACGCGCGCAGCTCCAAAGCGTGCGATGTCTGATTGAATTGCGACGGATGCCGCAGCGACTTCTGCCAGGTCTGCTTCGGGTCTCAACCTCGGTGGAATTTGAGTGCGAAGCTGGGTGATTGTCTTCAGCAGCAACTCAGCTTTCGCTTGGCGATCGCGCTGTTGCTCTGCAGACTGCGTTGATCGATCAATCGCAAGTCGAAACGCCTTCACTGCTTCTGCAAGCATCGGACGTCGACCATCTGCATCATCTTCCAATCGCTGGGCAAGCAGAGACCCTGCAGGAATCGCGGTTTTGGTAATAGTTTGTTCGGCGCTCGATGCGGAATCAAGATGTTGTTCGATGCGGTCCAGCGATGCACTTGCTCGTGGCACGATCTCTGCCACCGGCGCTCCAGCGATTGCTTCAACGCCGCCGTCGATTCCAAGAAAGCCAAGAACAAATTCATCTTCCGCTGCATCAGTGAACCAAAGAATTGAGCGCGGGTCATTGGCATAGGCTTTGATAAGTGATTTGCGTGTCTTTCGCAGTTGATCGAATGCGATCACTCGATCTGGCAAGAGAGTTGATGGACTCGTCAGAATCAATCGCGAAAGTGCAATGGATCGAAGCCGAGTCGTTGTTCGATCCGCTGCGGCAGTTGAAGGCTCTGTGAGCTCGAGGTCCTCGAGTGCGTGGGCAAGACCCAAGTCACTGATACCACGCAGAAAATCTTCTTCCAAGATTTGCGCACGCGTCGGGTCGGGAGCTTCTTGCGCAAGTGCATTTTGTGCTGTGAAGCCAGAGAGCAACAGCGCGTAGACCAAAATGTTGTTGCGCAGATTCGTCATGGCTGGAGCGATTGGGTTTGGCGCGTGTGAGTGTTCACCGTTTGGACTCCGCAAATCCGATGTTTGCATATCCCGCGCGGACAGCTGCGTTGAATCCATCTACTGCGTCTTGCCACTGTGAACCAGCAGCGGGAACAACCAGAATGGGATGTGACGATTCAAAGAGGCCATCTGTAACGCCTGGCCGACGGCGCAATTGCTCCATCGCTGTGGCGAGCGTGTCGAAGTTTTCTGCAGTTCGTCGCACACCATCGGCACGAAGCTCGATGGAGCATCGATCGCCATCGCGAATTCCCACGATGATTTGCAGCGGAGCATCTTGCAGTGCGAGCGGGTCCGCCGTTATCCCACGCGATGGAAGATCGAGGCGATAGACCTTTTCGTTGCGCTCGAATCGAACCGTACAAACAAAGAAAACAAGCAATAGAAAGACGACGTCGATCATCGGAGTCATCGCCAGTTGCAGTTTGAATCCTTGGGCTGCGCGGTTTCTATTCATGTTTCGCCTTCTGTTCATGAATCACCGTTTGTTGATCAAGCGCGCAAACTCGAATCGTCACACCCTGGGCTCCTGCTTGAGATGCCGCTTGCGCAATGGCGCGTAGTGCGGGTTCGACCTTGTCATATCGCAGCGAACGATCTGCTCGAATATCCACGGGCAATGTTGGGTCGCGACGAATGCGCTGCGCAATCGCATCGGCCAAAGCACGACGACCCGAATCGTCGTCAGTAAATTTCTTTGCCCCAAGTGAAAGAATCGTTTGATCGCCGTTGGCAATAACATTCACTGCCAATCGAGGCCGAGATCCTGCAGAAGTTGTGGCAGCATGACGAGGTTCTGGAAGTGACACAGGAGGCAATTGCTCGCCGCCCATTCGAGCGACCAAGATAAAAAAGACGATCAGTAAGAACGCCAAATCAATCAATGGCGTCATATTCGCGTCGATTCGAGCAGGGCCTCGTGCATGCAACAGACTCACGAATGCGATCCTCTTTCTGATGTATGTGATGCGGATTGAGCTGTGCCGCGCAATGTGACTTCCAAAGCTTCCGCCATGAGCGCGTCGATCCAATTGCGAACCATCGCATATGCCAACAATGCGGGAATCGCCACTATGAGTCCCCAAAATGTTGTGACAAGCGCTGTGCCGATACCGCCAGCAAGAAGAGCGGGATCTGCTTGACCGCCGGATGCGGAGACGGTTTGAAACGCAACAATCATTCCATAGACAGTGCCGAAAAGTCCGATCATCGGGCTGATTTGCGCAAGCACATTCAGACTTTCAATTGAACGGAAACGTCGTGCGGCACACTCTTCTGCAGTTTGTTCTGCCGCATCGACAGCGCCGGATCGACCCAGCGGAAGCGTGTCAATTGCGGCCTTCGCCATGCGTGCGAAGTCGCTGCCATCGGCGGCAACAACCGAGCGTGCCTCGTTCGTCGAGCCTGTGGAACTTGCGCGCAGAAATGCGTCGGCGGTTGCTGCAGGCATGATGATCTTGCGACGATGAGAAATCAGCGCAGCGGCAATCAAACCGATACTGATCATGCTCATTGCGATAAGCAACCAAATGATCAGACTTCCAAGCCACTCGATTTGTGTCGAGCCGTCTGGGAGTGTGCTGTAAGAAACAAAAAAGATGCGTGCAGCGTCAAGAGTCGATGAAAATTCGGTTGGTGTGTTCATATGTATTGATTCTTGTTGATGAAGATTTCTTATGGATTCTGACTGGAGTTTGTTGGCGAATTTTTTGATGCACGAATGACGGTTTCTGCACGCGCTGCAGTGGTTTCGAGGCCGAATGATTGCGCTCCGCGCAGTGCAGCACCAGCAAGTCGAACGGCAGTGCGTGGATCACGGTCGTTGAGCAGGCTGATTTCCGCAGCGCTCACAAGCGCAACAGGAGATGAGCGGTGGAGGGGTTCAGTGATGCCAATGCGTAAGAATGCGATGCGAGCAGATGGAATATCGCCAGACTTCAGCAGTGCGATTGCTTGATCGAGTCGATGCGTGGTTTCATCAGCAGGTTCTGTCGAAGTTGCTTCATCGCTTGCACGAAGATCTGCCATACGCCGAACGAATCGATATGCACTTGGTCCACCATGTTCTCGAGCGATCGCTTCGAGAGCGCCAAGAGGCTCTGCCTCCATCAGATGGATGCATGCAATTTGCGCCTTTCGCCGACCATTTTGCGCATCTTTTGGATTGAGCGCGTCAAGATCCGTCAAGAGCGAGTCGCGATCAGTCGGTTGATCTGCAGCGCCCATCAAGCCAGCGCTGACAATCACAATTGTGTCGGGACGCAACGCTATTGCGACGCGCAGTGCTTTGCGCACATCACTATCTCTGCCGGGAGTGATTTCATCCAACAACCAACTCTTGAGCGTTTCGATTCCTTGCTGGCCAATGGTTGGGCCGGCTCTTCTCATCTGCAGATCTTGTGCAAGAAACGCTTCGCCTCCTTGGAAAGCGACGACCGCAAATTGTTGCTCTTCGCTCAATCGTGTAATCGAGTTGATCACTTCTTGTACGGCGGTTGGATATGCACCAATCATCGATCCCGATGCGTCGAGCAGATAGACGATGCGGTTGGCAGAAGTTTGGCGAAGGCCTGAGACAGTGACGATGCTGCGCGGGCTTGCCATTGGCCGCAAGGTCCGCTCGAGTGCGCCGATGAGAGAGTCGCGATTTTGTTCGGTAAATGCGAGTATTTCACGAGAGGCATCATGCGCCGCAGTCATCGCAATCGCCGTGTTGGCGACATTTTCGCGGACTGGAATCGCCGCCGTGATTGGAGCAGATTGCACCGTCGGTGGTGAATGACTTGGTGCGGCTTCAAACGAAAATGTCGCACCATCTCCGAGTGCAGGATCCGATTGTTCACGCCAATCACGCATCACGAAGACGCCAACTGTCATGAGGAGTAAGACAAGACATCCGTGGACGACGGCAGAAAGAATCCACGGAATCAACCGCCGTGCGCGCATAACTTAATTCGGCTCTTTTCGTGGATTTTTATCGCCGCCCGCAGCTCCACCCTTAGACTTCTTCGGTGCTGCTCCCATCATTCCGTCGACGCTAAAAAAACCAGGGCCGACCAGCACGATGTTGAGTGCAAGGAGAAAGAGCGAGACTTGCGCGATGGCTTGCAAGCGGCTTGTTTCGGGAATTGTCCACCATCCGCTTTCCGCAACTGCTCCCCAACTTGTCATCCAAAATGCACCAGCCATAACTGTTGCAATGCCGAATGCGGAGATTCGAGTGAATGCTCCTGTCAAAAGCAGAATTGATCCACCGAGTTCTGCCAACCCAACCAACCAGCTCGCGATTGCGGGATATGGAAAGCCTGCATGATCGGCGGTCAATGCAACTTTATAAAGACTTCGTGCAGATCGCGGCGGTGTCTTCGCCGTTGTTTGCGAATCTGTCGATTGCGCTGCGCCCGAAGATTTTGATCCAAATCCTGTCGATTGAATTCGCTGCCAATCCAATCCTTCTGCTGAAACTCCTATAGATAAAAGTTGATTCGCTTCGACCACCGAGAATTCGGTTGTGTTCATAATTTTATGCCATCCCGCGGGTAGGAAGATGGCGCAGAGCACCAATCTGATAACGAATGGGAGGAACTTGACTGCGCATGTGTTGCTGAATGCCATTGGGTATCATCGTACGAAGTCGTGCAAATGCGGGCGTGGCGGAATTGGCAGACGCGCTGGATTTAGGTTCCAGTGGGGAAACCCGTGCAGGTTCGATTCCTGTCGCCCGTATTGTTCGCCGATACTCTTGACCATATGAGTAAATGGTCGCCCGATTCTTGGCGTTCTCGAAGTGCAAGTCAGCAGGCTGTGTGGCCAGATGCGTTCGCGGCTCAGCGCGTGATTGCGGAGATTAAAGAATTGCCGCCGCTGGTCACGAGCGGTGAAGTCGCTGCGCTGAAGTCTCAATTGGCTGAAGCCGCTCGAGGCGAACGATTTGTTTTGCATGGTGGCGACTGTGCAGAGAGTTTTGCTGACTGCAGATCTTCGGCGATCACAAATCAATTGAAGATTCTGTTGCAGATGAGTTTGGTGCTCACGCATGCTTCGCGAAAGAGAGTTGTTCGAATTGGTCGCTTCGCTGGGCAATATGCAAAGCCGCGATCGACGGATCAAGAAGTACGTGGCGGTGTTTCGCTGCCGTCTTTTCGTGGAGATAATGTCAATTGTCCAGAATTCACTCTTGCTGCACGCACGCCAAATCCGCAGTTGTTGCTGCGTGGATATGAACGATCTGCGCTGACACTCAATTTTATTCGCGCACTTGTTGATGGTGGATTCGCAGATTTGCATCATCCAGAACAGTGGGACTTGGACTGGGTCGTTCATTCTCCGCTTGCAGGCGAATACAAACGAATGGTCGAAGCAATCGGTGAAGGTCTTCGATTTATGGAAACACTTGCGGGAGTGCGTGTCCATCAAATGCAGCGTGTGGACTTTTTCACAAGTCACGAGTGTCTCTTGCTTGATCTTGAAGAAGCGCAGACCAGAACGGTTCCTCGACGCGATGGATGGTGGAATCTTTCAACGCATTTCCCATGGCTCGGCGCGCGCACTGGGCAAATTGATGGAGCTCATGTTGAATATCTCAAAGGGATTGAAAATCCCATCGGAATCAAAGTCAGTGGTGATCGCTCGCCTCGCGAATTGGTCGAACTTTGCGAGGCGCTGAATCCTCTGCGTGAAGAGGGACGGATCACTCTCATTCACAGATTCGGCGCGCGTAATATTGCCGAGTTGCTCCCCAAGTTCATCGATGCAATTGTCACGGCGAAGATTCCTGCACTGTGGGTTTGCGATCCAATGCACGGCAATACCGACACAGTGATGGTGCAACCGATTTCTGGCCCGCCAGTACCAGTGAAGACGCGCAAGTTTGGGCACATTCTTGCTGAATTGGAGCAGGCTTTCGAAGTGCATTCGATGAAAGGTTCAATTCTCGGCGGCGTTCATTTCGAATTGACTGGAGAAAACGTGACGGAATGCACCGGCGGAGCAAGAGGATTAGTCGATTCCGATTTGTCGCGCGCATATCAAACAACGCTTGATCCAAGATTGAATTATGAGCAGGCTCTCGAAATGGCGCTCTTAGTTGCTCGGCGCATGTGACCAACATTCATCCGAGCGAGTTTTCGATATTCTCATCCTTCCAAATGTCAAAGCCAATGCGACGCATCGTGATTACTGGAGTCGGTCCCATGTCGGGATTCGGCATTGGTATGGATCCGCTTTGGGCGGGACTGTGCAGCGGAGCATCTGCGATTCGTCCGATCACTGCATTTGATCCATCTGGTTTCATGACGACTGTTGCGGCGACGATTCTGCCAGAGCAGCTTGATATTCGAAGTATCGTTCCGAAAAATTATCGCAAGGCGACAAAGGTGATGGCTCGTGATATCGAAATCGCCGTCGCCGCCGCTGCTGCCGCTGTGACTTCTGCAGATTTGACAACGCGCGGAACTGCTGAAGGTGTTGCTCCGACGATTGCCCCTGAGCGAGTTGGTTGTCATATCGGAGCGGGACTTATTCCTGCAGATTCCGACGAACTCGCAAGCGCGATGTTGAACTGCCGAGATGCTGATGGTGGATTCGATCCAGGCGAGTGGGGAAGAACGGGGATGAATAATCTCACTCCGCTTTGGCTGCTGAAGTATCTGCCAAACATGCTGGCATGTCACGTCACGATCATTCACGATTGCCAAGGACCTTCCAACACGCTGACATGCGGGGAATCTTCTGGAGCACTTTCGATTGGCGAGTCCATGCGCGTCATTCGCCGCGGTGATGCTGATGCGTGCCTCTCTGGTGGTGGCGAAAGCAAAGTCAGTTATATGGGGTTGATTCGCCAGACATTTGCAAATCGTTTGGCAGCAGTCCCTGTTGGCGCGGATGGCATCGCAGCAGTTCGTCCATTTGATCCGCGTGCAACTGGAACTGTTCTTGGCGAAGGTGGTGCGATCTTGATTACAGAAGGATTTGATAGCGCACAAAGTCGTGGCGTGAAAGTATTCGCAGAACTCGCAGGATTTGCCGCGAGTCAATGCTCTTGTATCGATACTGTTGGGGTGGATCTTTCGGATGCTGCTCCAGACATTGCTGCGGCAATCGAAAATGCTCTTGAAAATGCGAAAATGAACGCAAGTGAGATCGACGCAATCATTCCGTTTGGCAGCGGGATTCTCAATGTTGACGCCGCCGAAGCAAAGGCTCTGCGATTGGTCTTTGGTGATCGTTTGCCGAAGATTCCATTGATCACGCTTTCCCCGCAGATCGGAATCTGTGGTGCGGGTTCGAGTGCGCTTGCCGCAGCCGTCGCAGCGCAGTGCATTTACGAACAAAAACTTCCTGCACGACTTACAACTTCTGGATCCGCTGCACTTGGTGTCGATGCTGATGCGCGTCCATCCTGCAGTGCAAATATCTCAAGCGTGCTTGTCACATCCACGGGAATGGGCGGTCAAAGTGCAGCGATCATTCTTCGGAGACCAGTATGAGCGCACGAAGCGATCGATCTCCCAGCGAACGAGTTGTCGTCAGTGGAATGGGCTGGGTCACGCCGCTCGGTCACGATCTTGAAACTGTTTGGTCTGCATTGATGCGTGGAGCTTCTGGCATGGCGCCGATCACTCGCTTTGATGCGCGCACATTTCCAACTTCATTTGCCGCCGAAGTGAAAAACTTTGATGTGAATCCACTCTTGAAAAACCCTGCGCTTCATGCAAGTGCAGGAATCAATTCACAGTTCGCTCTTGGTGCTGCTGCGCAAGCGTGGCGTCAGGCGGGTCTGGATGTCAAGCCCGCGCGCAACATGCGGCGCGTTGGTATGTATCTCGGCGCAGGCGAGGGCGTGATCGATACTCCAAATTATCTTGCGGCGAATTTGAAAGCGTGGGATGCGCAAACGGGGAAGACTGATGGAGCGAAGTGGGCGGAAATCGGACTTCGAATTTTGAATGCCGCTGGAGAAATTGAACAAGAACCGAACATGCCTCTTGCGCACATCGCTCGAGAATTTGGCGCGCGCGGTCCTGCGTACAACTGTTTGACTGCATGCGCTGCAAGCACGCAGGCAATTGGCGAAGCAGCGAGCATTCTGAGACTCGGCGAGGCTGATGTGATGATCGCAGGTGGTGCGCACACCATGATTCATGTTCTTGGTGTGACAGGATTCAATCGTCTGACTGCTCTCAGTACCAGCAAAGACGATCCATCTAAAGCGAGTCGTCCTTTCGATCTCACGCGCGGTGGATTTGTGATGGGTGAAGGCGCAGGCATGGTCATTCTTGAAACGCTCGAGCATGCGCGTGCGCGTGGCGTGAAGCCGCTTGCAGAATTGATTGGGTTTGGTTCGAGCGCGGATTCGTATCGCATCACGGATATTGAACCAACTGGTCGCGGCGCGGCAGCAGCGATGTTGCAAGCACTTTCGCAAGCGGGAATTGATCCGCGTGCGCGCGGTGCAGATGGTCGGCCGTTGGTGGATTACATTTCTGCGCATGGAACTGGAACAAAAGAAAACGATTCGATCGAAACGCTTGCCGTGAAGCGAGTCTTCGGCGATCTCGCTCGGGATGTCCCGATGAGTTCGGTCAAAAGCATGCTTGGGCATTTGATTGCCGCTGCAGGAGCAGTCGAATTTATTACATGCGTGATGGCGATTCACCGTGGAATGCTGCCGCCAACAATCAATTACTCCAATCCCGATCCAGAATGCGATTTGGATTATGTTGCCAATACGCCACGCGCCGCTCGAGTGCGAACGTGCTTATCCAATTCGTTCGGCTTCGGAGGTCAGAACGACACAGTATGCGTGACGGCATTCGATGAGTGAGCAGGTGAGTGAGCAGGTGATAGCGATCAACCGTTCGAGTCGTATCACTCTTTGGATCCTTGCCTCGCTGGCAATTCTCTCTGCTGTCGGATGGTGGCTTTCGACGCGTGCTCCGTCGACTTGGCTCGATCCCAACACGCTCGCAGCAGATCCTGAAAGTGATCGGCGTGGACGCGAGCTCGAACAGAATCTCGCATCTGCAATCGCGCGCGTTCGACCCGCTGGAGAACCGTGGGCAATTCGCATTCACGACATCGATATCAATTCCTGGATCGCACGTCGACTTCCGCAGTGGACCGAGCATGACCCAACTTTTGCGTGGCCGATCGAAGGGGCGAAGGCGCAAGTTCACTTTGATGAGCAGTTGGCAACGATCAGCATCGCATTGAAGGATCGAATTTGGAGCGGTTCGTTTACGGCACAGGTTGAGGCCGG
Source organism: Singulisphaera sp. GP187 (assembly GCA_945896765.1). GTDB lineage: Bacteria > Planctomycetota > Phycisphaerae > Phycisphaerales > SM1A02 > F1-60-MAGs104. The sequence goes on along the minus strand of CAMDEL010000044.1, from coordinate 408 downwards.
GCAAATCAGACTTGTGCCGGGATGGGGGGCGATTGGCTTGCTCCCAGTTCCTGCCGGGGCGCAATTCGCGACGGATTTGTTGGAAGGGGATGGGGCAAATACGCTGGTTCTGCCGAAGATTTTCAAGTTGGGCGATGGTCGGCAAGTTGAGATTCGACGGATCGATCTGGTTCCTGGCGCGGTCGAAATCGAATTCGCCACGCGCTGATCCAATCGTCGTTCTCTCGCTAGGATATTGCCCCGCGCACAGTGCGTTTTCTCCAATGCCAAAACTGACTATTAACGGCGTCCTTCTTGATTTCGAAAAAGGTCAATCGATCATCGATGTTGCGTTGAAGAACGAAATCGAGATTCCGCATTATTGCTATCACCCAGGATTGTCGGTGCCAGCCAACTGCCGCATCTGCC
>CAMDEL010000043.1 GCA_945896765.1 Singulisphaera sp. GP187 | reverse complement strand
GGGATGACAACTGAAAGCGCGCGAGACATGCTTCACTGGCATGCGGTCGCTGAAAAGATTCGCAAGCAAATTGCCGAGACAAATCTTGCACTCGTACTTGCTATGGCAAAGCGTGTTCGATCTGCGGACTTGGACTTTGGAGATCTGATCAGCGAAGGAAATATGGCGCTCTTAAGATCCGTTGATAAGTTCGACTTCGGTCGTGGCTTCAAGTTTTCTACATATGGATGTCGTGCAATTTTGAAGGCGTACAGCCGTCTTGGAATTAAAACTCAGAAGCATCGCCAATTCTTTCCAGTCGAATTCGATCCCGAACTTGAACGTGCAGATCACTCAGGTGAAACCCGTCGTGCTCGTGAAAATGATGACATCATCGAAGTCAAGAATCTCTTTCAATCTGATCGAGCAGGACTTTCCGATATCGAACGAACTGTCATCTTCCACAGATATGGCCTTGATCGACCAGTCAACGCTTCTCAACTGACTCTTGAACAAGTTGGACTCATTCTTGGTGTGACCAAAGAACGCGTGAGACAAATTCAGAACAAGGCGCTGGAAAAAATCCGGCTTGCATTGATCTCGATGAATCCATCGATGGCATATTCACTTCCAGGAATCATCGGCACACCAAATTGACCCCAGTTTATTGACCCCAGTTTATTGATCCTAGTTTGTGGTCAATGATTTGCTCGCAACTGCATTGCGGTTGCGGACCATTTTCAGTGTCACTCCTGTGATCAATGTTGTGAGTCCATGAAACCCTGCAAAAATAGCGAGAACTACTGCATAGTGGGAGTATGTTGGTGACTCTCCACCAAGCGATGACAACAAGAGCACCGAGAATGCAGTTCCACTGAGGAAACCAAGATCCCCCGCTCCTCTGAATGCACCGAGCGCCATCGTCGCAGGACCAGATCGAATAACAAGAGCTATGGAACTGGAAAAGAGCGCACTTGCAGATAATCCGATGATCACCATCACGATTCCCAGCGGAACTGCTTGATCGCCCGCGACGGAAAGCAATGCGAAAGATCCGGCGTATGCGACACCCGCGAAAATTCGGACGCGCAAACTTCCGATTCGGTCACAGAGCCATCCAGCAGGACCCGTTCCCAGCGCCATCAACAAGAGCGGCAATCCCACCAACAATCCACGCACGAGCGGTGAATATCCAAAGACTTGCGATAAAGCGATCGGCAGTGTTCCTGTGATCAATCCTCCAGTTGCACGATCTGAAAACGTCATCGCAAGCGAAGGCCACATCGGATCGCGAACTTGAGACTGGGATTCAATATCCGTAACATCATTTGCAACATCAACGTGAGACGAAGATTGGAAAGTTTCAAATCGTCGGCGAGCAATAAAAGCAATTCCAGCGACAAAAATGCTTAAAACCGCAGACAGTCCAAAGAGCCAATTTGCTGATGCGCCTCCCGCAGATTGACGGACGACAAGTCCGCCAAACATCGCACCGAAACCAAGCCCCATCAAAAGCGGAGTCGATGCGATTCCCATACCCGCGCCGATATGTCCGCGCGAAGAACGGCGAACGAGGTCGAAGAGTGCGGCGAAGACGATCACATCGGTCACTCCTTCAAGCGCACGCACAACGAGTGTCCATTCCAATCCAAGTGGCAGCGCCATCACTGCAAGCAAAAGCGCATCAGCGATGGATCCCCAAATCACCAATGCAACAGAATGGTTCTTGCCACGCACGAACCATAAGAGTGGCAACGCTGCGAATGCGCCTAATAAATTGATGCCATTGAACATTTGAGCCAAGCCGGGACTCGCGCCATAACGATCCATGAAGAGTTCTTTGACAACCGGAGCGGCCATTGTGTCTGGCATCGCCGAGAAAAAAATTAAAAGGACGATCAGCGTGCGCACGTCAGTCGAGCCTAGTCCACTTGCGTACACTACGCCCCTCATGGCTCTCAACAAGGTTCACAAATCGTGCGCAGATGCGCTTCATGGGCTGCTGCGAGATGATTTGCTGATCGCAGTTGGTGGATTCGGGCTCTGTGGAATTCCAGAGAATCTCATCATTGCTTTGCGTGACAGCGGAGTCAAAGGACTGACGATCGCGAGCAATAATGCGGGCGTCGATGATTGGGGGCTGGGCTTGTTGCTCAAGACTCGACAAATCCGTCGGATGATCTCGAGTTATGTCGGAGAAAATGCTGAATTTGAGCGGCAATTTATGGCCGGCGAATTGCAGGTCGAGTTCACTCCGCAGGGAACGCTTGCAGAAAGACTTCGCGCTGGCGGCGCAGGCATCCCTGCGTTTTACACTCGCACCGGGCTTTCAACTCAGGTTGCTGAAGGAAAACCACATGAAATTTTCGACGGCGAAACATTCGTGCTTGAGCGAGGAATCCGAGCCGATGTTTCGCTTGTCAAAGCATGGAAAGGTGACGCATTCGGCAATCTGATTTATCGCAAAACCGCTCGCAACTTCAATCCAATGGTCGCCACCTGTGGCAAGGTGTGCATTGCAGAAGTAGAAGAACTGGTTCCCACTGGTCAACTCGACCCAGATCAAGTTCATACCCCTGGAATCTTCGTGGATCGAATCGTCCAGACCGCCAGTGTGAAGCGCATCGAACAGCGAACAGTTAGAAATTCGGCGTAAAATATGACAAAATCGGCGAAAATCGCCCATTATTCGATTTTTTTGTGGTTATAGGACCCATATTTGATTTGTAATTTTTCGTTTGCAAGCACGGAAAAATAAATTCAATCCGAACTCACAGAATTAGGCGAATTTCTGCCATATCTGACGCACTTCGGCGTTCACTTTGGACGATTCTTTTACCAAATCAGGAAATCATCAAATGAACCTAAAAACACACACGCGTACTTTTCTTGCCGCAATCGCAATCTGCGTCGGGCTATCGGCGCCGCCAGCTCAAGCACAGTTAGGACTTCAGGCGGGATTCATCGAAGCATTTCAGCCTGATTATATGAATCGAGACATCACGCTCTTTATTGATTTTCTTGTCTTGGAAGATTGGCAAGTGCCGACGGTTGAAAGTTTAATCCAGGATTACTCTGCAGACTTCAAGGTTGGCACCGATGGAATGCGAGATGAGATGAAGGGGATGAACGATCAAATGAGGAACGCAGGTGATCAAGGCGCGATGGGAGTCATCATGCCGATTATCAACAAATGGATTCAGGGAAAAGCTCGACTGAAGCAGAGATTTGTCGAAAATCTGCGCAGCGTTTTGAGCGACGAACAACAGGAACGATGGCCGAAACTAGAACGAGCAATGCGCAGAGAGAAGGAACTTCCTCGTGGACTTCTCAGTGGAGAGAGCGTCGATCTGCGACAAGTTTCTCGAGAGTGTGAAGTACCGCCTGATTTCATGCTCGCCGCCAAAGAAGCGCTCGATGAATACGAACTTGGATTGGATGCCGCGCTTGTTGCACGTGCAACTCAGTTGCTCGCTTCGCAAGACAAGATTAAAGAAGCACTTGTTGCTCAGGACTTTGCGCGCGGACTGAAGGAATTGGAATTGATCGTGGCGACTCGCGTTGCACTGCGTGATCTGCAAGATTCTTCGAGGGAGAAGATTGCGACTGCATACGGCGATCAGTGGGGGCCAATTTTTCGGGCGAAAGCTCTTGCGGTTGCATTTCCTGCTGCATACCGACCAAGCCCGATGATTCCATACTTTGCTGCTGCGCTTGAATTGTCTGGGCTCTCACCAGAGCAGATTGCTCAACTCAATGCGCTTCAAGTGGAATATGTCAAGTTCTATGAGGACTGGCGAGTGCGATTGGTAACGCTCTATCGCACCGAGGAACCGAAGAAGCAAACCGAAGAAACTCGACGCAAAATGACTCAAGGAAATGCCAATGTTCAAAAGGGACCATTGGACCCATATCGACCGCTGCTTGACGAACGCGATGCGATGGATGAAAAGACTCGCCAAAAAATTGCGGAGATCGTCGGGCCTGAACTTTCGGAACAACTCCCCGGAGCAGCAAAGTTGGCTGCTGCTGCTCAGCGACCGATGGGCAACGGGAAAGGCAAAGGCGAAGAAATCGGACCAGCTCTGAATGCGGAATCTGGTGGCGATGCTCCCAGCCGAAGTCCATCAGAGAACAGCGCTCTCTCGCGACCAACAAGCGGTAGCAGAGATAAATCAAATACGGCTCCGCCAAAGACTGCAGACTGAACCATGACACCAGCGGCAAACGATCTTCAACTCGGAGCCACGGAGGCCAATCTCACTCCGCCAGGTTCAGCGGATGAAACGGCAAAAATCCGAGAGCGTTGTCGCATTCTAGGAATTTCTTGGGTTGAAAAACCACCAGAGACTGATCCTGCTGCGATTGATTTATTGACTCCCGAAGTCGCGGTTCGAGTTCGCTCTGTACCGATTCGAATTGAACGTGGGCGCTTGATCGTTGCAATGTTTAACCCGCTTGATTTCGGCGCCGCCGATGAAATCGCTGCGATCGCCAAACTTCCCGTGACAAGACTTGGTGTGGAACCAGAGGCTTTCGGAGAACTCATGCGGCGTGCGTATGGAACAACTGCCGCACGCGTTGCAGAATCGCTCGCAGGTAATAACGAATCGACGACCGATGAATCGGATAATAATGTCGATGCGATCGAAGCTGCCGACGTGCATCGAATGGCTGAACAGCCAACGCTGATCAACCTTGTCAATCTGTTCATTCTGGAAGCGATTCAAAGTCGTACCAGCGATATTCACATTGAGCCATTCGAAAACGACTTGAAGATCAAGTACCGCGTGGACGGCGTGCTGATCGAACAACCTCCCCCGCCAAAGCATTTGCAAGCTGCGCTGATTGGTCGCGTGAAGATCATGGCAATGATGAATATTGCAGAGCGATATGTCCCGCAGGACGGCCACATCACGCTGCGCTTCGAAGGAAGAAAAGTTGATTTGCGAGTTTCGACAGTTCCAACGATCTATGGCGAAAGCATTGTGATGCGTATTCTGGACAAGAGCAATCTTGCTTTGGATTTACAAAGTTTGGGAATGAGCGAGGCTCATCGAAATACAATGGATCGGCTGATCGAAAAGCCGCACGGTTTGCTCTTGGTCACTGGACCGACTGGATCTGGGAAAACGACAACTCTCTATGCAGCTTTAAGCAAACTCTATGACCCGCGCAAGAAGATCATCACGATTGAAGACCCTGTTGAATACGAATTGTCTGGGGTGAATCAGATTCCCGTCAATCCAAAAAGAGGATTGACTTTTTCGATCGGTCTGCGCGCCATTCTTCGTCAAGATCCAGACGTGATTCTGGTGGGTGAAATTCGAGACAACGAAACTGTTGACATTGCAATTCGATCTGCACTCACGGGACATCTCATCCTTTCCACGCTCCACACCAATGATGCCATTTCCAGCATCGGACGACTTGTCGACATGGGTGCGGAACCATTCTTGGTTGCAAGCGTGCTTGAAGGATTGCTCGCACAACGACTGGGAAGACGGCTCTGCGTGCATTGCAAAGTTCGTACGCCCCTGAATGATGAAACGAAATCTCGGCTGACTTCAAGTGAGATTGCAGGCTTCGAAGGCGGCGAGTGGAAAGCTGTTGGATGTGACGAATGCAGGAAGACAGGATTTAAATCACGATTAGGGTTCTTTGAATTGCTTCGCATGAATCCAGCGTTGCGTAACGGAATCACAAAACGACTTTCCGTGACGGAACTGAAAGAAATGGCTGGTTCGGATTTTACCGTCATGCGACACGACGGAATGATGAAAGCTCAAACGGGTCTGACCACGATCCCCGAGGTTCTGCGTGCCACGCAAGATGTCGATGACTTTGAGCCATAGGAACCACCATGCCGACTTTTCGATATCAAGGACTCGGTACCGCAGCAAGCGGAGGAACGATTCAAGCAGAGGATCGCGCTGATGCAATTCGTATCTTGACGCGCACAGGAATCGTTGCGACTTCGATTGAAAATGAATCTGAGCCGCAAGGAAGATCGCCTCGCCTTGCTTCACCCACAAAAATCTCGGTTTCGAATCGACGGCTCAAAGGTCGACCTTCGATGTCGCGGACAGATCTCACCAGTTTCATTCGCGAAATTGCAACTGCGCTCGAAGCTGGTCTGCCACTGATGCAATCATTGCGTACGGTCCGTCGGCAAGCTTCTGGGCGCGCGCTTCCAGTCATTCTTGATTTTTTGATTGAACGCGTCGAGGCTGGAGTTCCGCTGCATCAGGCGGCGAAAGAGTATGGCCCCCCCTTCGATGACATGACCGTGGGAATGTTTCGCGCCGCGGATGCGTCGGGACGCAACGCTGAAGTTCTGCATCAATTGGCGGATCTTCTTGATCGATCCGTTGAATTGAGAAGAGAAGTTGTCGGAGCAACGGTCTATCCAATGATTGTTGCTGGGCTGATCTCAATCAGCGTTGTTGTGCTGATCACATTTGTGCTGCCGCGACTGATGGCGCCGATCACTGGACAGCCCGGAGTGGAACTTCCGTTTCCTACAAAAGTTCTCTTGGGAATCGCTGGATTCATCACAGGATGGTGGTGGGCGATCGCTCTTTCGACAGTTGCTGCCATCATTGGCTGGAGACGTTGGATCTCCCAGCCGCAGAATCGAATGCTTGTTGATCTCACCCTGCTGCGACTTCCGATTGTCGGTGTTCTGCTTCGAGACGTTGCGGTCGCTCGTTTTACACGCACTCTTGGAACCCTCGTCTCCGCAGGTATTCCAATTTTGCAAGCCCTGCGAGTCGTTCGAGACACATTGGGAAATTCCGCAATGATGGCCGCGATCGACGAAGTGCAAGAGCGTGTCACAACAGGATCTTCGCTGGCCGATCCACTCGAGCGTTCTGGATTATTTCCCCCACTGCTCATTCAGATTGTGAATATCGGAGAGCGTTCGGGACGACTCGAGCCCATGCTGATGCACGCGGCGACTGCTTTCGATCGTCAAGTCAATAATTCACTCAAGGTTTTTACCAAGGCGCTTCCTCCCATTCTGCTCATTGTGATGGGCCTCGTGGCAGGATTTGTCTTGCTCGGCATTCTTCTTCCACTTCTCAATCTTCAAGCCGCCATTGGCGGATAATTTCACTTCCCATATTTCTCTTTTCATATTTATTTAGTTTTTTTAACGAGGTCACAATGTCCATCAACCATCAGATTCTTTCTACCCACAATCGTCGCCCTCTTCGAAGCAACTCCAAACGACGCGCTTTCAGTTTGATCGAAGTGATTGTGGCAGTCACGATCGTCGCCATCATGGCTGCAATCTTTGTGCCGCGACTCACCAAGTTTATCGGCTCTGCAAAGGACAAACGCGCAAAGACAGAAGCGGCTTCGCTTGCTCAACAAGTTCGTCTGTATATGACAGAAGCTGGAATGAGCAGATGTCCAGAAGATTTCGAACTGGACATCTTGACTGAAGGTGAAGATCCATACCTAGATAACAAGAAGGCACTCCTTGATCCTTGGGGACATCCATACATCATCATCGTCCCAGGTGAAGTCAACAAAGACTTTGACTTGATTTCCTATGGCGCTGACGGACAACCAGGTGGCGATGGCGAAAACAAAGACATCGTCAACGGCCAGGAGTAGCAAAGACTATGCGCCGAGCGTTCACATTGATTGAAGTGATCGTCGCGGTGGTGATTCTCGCCGTCTTGAGCGCAATGATCGTCCCACGACTCACTCGAACAACCAAAGCCGAACATGAAAATGCTGTTGCAAAAATGAGTGATCTTCTTTCCATGTTCGCGTTTCGTGATGCAACATCCTCGCAGCAAATCGCACTCTGGCAGGATCCAGAAACTGGATGGTTCTCCATGCTGACCAAAGATCGCGACCCATTGGCAACAAGCGAAGATGGTGAACGATCGAAGTACGAATGGGTCACAGATATTCGCCTTTCGCCCGTCGCACTTCCCAGAGGGATGGAATTGGTTGAGCTTTCAATTGATGACGTTGAAGTTTCAGGATCCGACTGGCTGATTCCTTCCGTTCCAGGAGGAGGTCGGCCAAGCATCGAGATGCATTTGCTCTCGGGATTGATCGATACTGTGTTGAGACTTGATTCGAATTCGATGGTCCCAACTCGACTCGATGCGGGCGGAACTGCGATTCAAACTCGAGAGGCACTTGACCTTGATCAATATGGAACGCGAGACGAAAAGTGGTAAAAAATTCTCGCCGAGCATTCGCACTCATCGAAGTCGTGATCGCCGGAATTATTTTGGCGATTGGCCTTGGATCAGTCGTCTCTTTAGCTGCGCGTGCGATGATGGATCAACAGCGCGGCGAGCGTGCGGTGATGGCCGCAGCATTACTTGACGAACTTCTTGCCAGCGTTCTTGTTGAAGGACCAGAATTGTGGCCGAAGTCGCACAATCTTTCTGGTTATTGCGATGCACCATGGGCCGACTTTCAATTTCAAGTCAATATCGAAAAGGCGGAGCCGGGTGCGCCATGCGATGTTCTGGCGATCATCACCGATCCAGTTGGACGAGAATTTCGCTGTGCAACTCGAATTGCTTTACGACTAGGCGATGAGCCAAATCCAGAGCGCGCTCCATCAGAGCCAATCGATCGACAGGAATACTTTGAATCCAAGAATGAGGGCAGTAATGTCAAGAAATAAAATTACTCGTCGCGGATTCACACTTGTCGAATTGATCATTGCGGGAATCATCGCCGTCATCGTCGTTGGAACCTTGGGAACTTCTCTGAGCCAACTCGCCCGCGCGAGAGCGAGTTCGAAAGTTCGATTGAACGCACATTTGCGGGCAAATACGGCACTCGAAAAAATTCGACGCGAACTTCAGCAAGTCATCCGCAGCGACAACCTGATCGACACCAGAATCCTGCTGACTGGCGACTCTGTCAATTCTCCCATCGGTGATCTTTCTCGAAATGACGTCCTGATCTATTCCACCAAACTCTCGCCCGTTCGCAATAAGACCTATGAAGGTGATGGAATCGAACACGAAGTTCAGTTGCGTGTCACCGATGACGAATCCGGAAGCGCACTGTGGATGCGATCCGATTCAGTTCCAGATGACAATGAAGGCGGCGGTGGGAAAGCCGCACCAATGATGGATGGGATCATCGGACTTTACATCGAGGCTTCTGACGGAACTGATTGGTATGACTCTTGGGACTCGGACATCTATGGACTGCCTGTGGCACTGCGTGTCACAGTTTCATCTGCAGGAGATGCACAGGGCGCAGATTTTTTTGCTGACTCCCGTGAATTGATGAGCCTTCGAACAATCGTGCCGATCGATCGTGTTCCCCCTCCTTATGAGGAACCTCCCGCCGAAGATCCTGCCTCTGCAGCAGGAGGCGAAGTTGCAGCAGCGCAAGCTGGAGCAGATGCTGCGATTGCGGGAGCAGCAGCAGCAGGAATTGCGGGAACGCAAGGTGCTGATGGATTATCTGGCGGCGGTGGACGCGGCGGTCAAGGTGGACAAATGGGCGGACAAGGCGGCCGCGGCGGTCAAGGTGGACAAGGTGGTGGCCGCGGTGGACAAGGTGGACAGGGTGGACAGGGCGGCGGAATGAGCGGAAATCGGCCTGCAAATCAAGGAACTGGAGGTCGGCCAAATTGAATTTTGCAGCGGCTAAAAATCGACGCGGTTCTGTACTGGTCATTGTGATTTGGGCTGTCGCTATCGCTGCGGCAATTGTTGCTGGTCTTCAGATTCTTTCATTTCGACAAGCTGTCTTGGGGAGTGATGCAGTCGCTCGCGTTCAAGCTCGTTGGGCCGCACGAGCAGGCGTCGAAACGATGATCGCAATCATGGAATACCACACAGAAAATCCTGACCCTGACGACGCACTCGCTTTGATTTTAGATCTTGAAGATCATTCCTATGGGACATTGGAAACTGGAACCTATGATATTCGCCACTTTTTGGACGGCATCGAAAGTGCTGGTCCACTTGATGAACACTCCAAGGCCAATGTCAATTTGCTCAGCAGTACCGAGTTGATGAATATTGAAGACATGACACCTGATGTCGTCGGCGCAATCGTCGATTGGAGAGATGCGAATGAAGATGCGGGGATGCTTGGTGCTG
>CAMDEL010000042.1 GCA_945896765.1 Singulisphaera sp. GP187 | reverse complement strand
AACTCAGCGATCGGGCCCGAGGGTTATAACGAAGAAGAAGCGAAGTTGCTGCACGAGACGCGCAAGATTTGGTCGGATGACACGGTGAGAATCACTGCGACATGCGTTCGCGTGCCAGTTCTGAGAGCCCACTGCGAAGCGATCGGTTTGGAATTTGAGACACCGCTTACGGAAGTGCGTGCGCGAGAAATTCTTGGTGCTGCTTCCGGCGTGGAATTGGTCGATGATCGAATCAACAATCGTTTCCCTGAACCTCTCAATGCAGCTGGGCGAGATCCTGTGCTTGTGGGGCGAATTCGTGCGGATTGGAGTTTGCCACCAGGAATGGGCCTGCAAATGTTTGTCGCAGGAGATCAGATTCGAATTGGCGCAGCGTTGACGGGGTGGAATATCGCAGAGTTGATTGCCGCGCGGATTGGTGAGTGAGTGGGGCGAGAGAGTTGGGCGCCAGAGTGGGGCGAGAGCGTGGGGCAGCCACGCGTCTCACAGGATTCACGCCAGTAGATCGCGCGTGGCTTGTTCCACATTTGGCTGGCGCATTAAATGTTCGCCAACAAGAACAATGTTGATGCCATGCGATCGCAGTCGCTTCAGATCTTCGGGAGTTGTGATACCGGATTCGCTGACGAGGATCCGCGGATCTTCGACCAAGTCTGCCATACGCATCGAGTGATTCAAGTCCGTTTTCATCGTCCGAAGATTTCTATTGTTGATCCCTAAGAGGGAATAGCCCGCGTGTGGAAACCCAAGGTGATTCAATACGCGGCAAAGATTTTCTGCGTCGTGCACTTCCAACAGAATGGTCATTCCAAGTTCGACGCAGAGAATCTGAAAGTCGATGATCTCACTTTCACGCAGGCATTCGGCAATCAGCAACACGGCATCTGCGCCAGCTGCTCTTGATTCCCAGATTTGATAGGTATCGATTATGAAATCTTTGCGCAGCACAGGGAGGGGTATCGCATCGCGAATGGCGTGTATGTATTCCAGTTTTCCGCCGAAATCTTCCGAATCGGTCAGGCATGAGATCGCAGTCGCACCACCCGCGTGATATTGTCGTGCGATGGCGACAGGATCGAAATCTTCGCGGATGACTCCCGCAGATGGACTTTTGCGTTTGACTTCCGCTATCAGTCGAGTGCGCGAAGTGTTTCCATGGTCGAAGACCGCCTGGAAAAAATTGCGCGTCCTGCCAAGTTCGGAAATTCGCTCGCGAAGTTCTTCCAATGGAACGGCGATTTTTGCAGCGGCCACTTCCTTACGTTTGCGCCGAACAATTGTCTTGAGTACATCAGTCATAGTCGCACTTGGGATTCTGGCAACAGAGAGTAGATCGGAAGTCGGCGATCCGTCGACCTACGTGCCCGCATCGAATTGGCCAATGATCTTACTTGTAGTCGGTGTAGCAAACATCGTCTTTGTTGTCGCGACTCGAGCAATGCGATTGACGCATGCGCCAGTAACAGTTTGGAAATTGAATGCTGGCGGTTCATTTTTATTGTTTGCGGGCCTGTATTTGATAGGGTCATTTGGCAGTGCTGCGTTGTTGGCGGTGTGCGGTCTGCTCGCAAGCGATGATTCGATGAAGGCCAAGGTCGTTGCTGGATTTGGCGCGTTTATCGTGCAAGCCCTCTTGCTCTTTTTCGTCCTTCGCAGCAGCAAATCGATTTCAATCGATCCACCTGTTCTCTCCACGCCAACCACTGCTGCGCCTTGGGGAATTCTTCGGTCGATCTTCTTTGGCGCATTCGTTTTGTTGATCGCATGGTCTCCTCTGCAAGCGGTCGGCAGCATTGTTGCGTCGATCCAACTTTATCTCGGAGGTGTTGAGCCGCCAGTGGAGGGGCATACCACCTTTGATCTTCTGCGCAATTCGCCAGACATGATGCTGAAGATTGCGATGGTCGTCATCGTCATTTTTTGTGCGCCCATCACTGAAGAATTCACATTTCGTGGAGCGATGCAAATGGGGATTCGTGGTTCAGGATTTTCGCCGTGGTGGGCGATCATTATCACCAGCGCGTTTTTCGCCGCAGTCCATATCCCAGTCCTTGCAGTAGGGGCAATGGCATCTGGACTGGCGACTCTTTTTTTACTCGCGCTGATTCTTGGTTGGCTGATGCAGCGCACAGGACGAATCGCAGCGCCAATTGCTGCGCACTCGCTTTTCAATCTTGTCAATCTGATTTTCTTTTGGATTGGTTGATGGCGGCGAAGCAACCGAGAGTTTCGTACGATCAACAACAGCATGCCTTCGAACAACGCACCAAATTCCAAGCCGCGCATTTTGACTGGCGACACGCCAACTGGAACATTGCATTTAGGGCATTGGGTCGGCAGCGTCAAACGCCGCGTCGAATTGCAACCAACCCACGAGTGCTATTTTCTCATCGCCAATATGCATGCATTCACGACGCGTGTCGATCACGCTGCTGATATTCGCCGCGATTCGATTGAGATTGTGCGGGATTATCTTGCGATGGGAATTGATCCCAAGTTGTCCGCGATTTTCTTGCAGAGCGAAGTACCGGCAATTGCAGAATTGACTTTTCTATTCGCAATGCTATTGCCGTTCAATCGTGTGATGCGCAATCCAACGCTGAAGGACGAAATCAAGATCAAGAATCTTGGTGAGACTTATTCATTCGGCTTTCCACTCTATGCCGTTGGCCAAACTGCAGACATCTTGGCGTTTCGCCCCACGGGCGTGCCGGTTGGTGAGGACCAAGTTCCGCATCTCGAAATGACGCGCGAAGTTGCTCGCAGATTCAATCAGATTTTCTGCGGCGTCTCTGAACATGCAGAAGATTCTGACCACGAAAAATTGGGTGGAACTTTTCCAATTCCTCGTGCAGATGTTGGAGTGGTTGGACGTCTGATGGGAATCGACGGCGTGAACAAGATGAGCAAGAGTCTTGGGAACGCGATATTCATCGCAGATCCCCCAAAAGAAGTGCAGAAAAAGATGGGCAAGATATTCACAGGCCGACAAAGTCCCACCGAGCCAGGCGATATCACCAACGCGCTATTTCAATATGTTGATGCGTTCATCCCAGATGCTGCGAGAGTCGCAGAATTGAAAGATCGATATGCACGCGGTGACAATCTTGGTGATGGCCATGTGAAACAAGAAGTTGCGGAGGCGCTCAATCGTTTGCTCGAGCCGATGCGCGAGCGTCGCAAGCAATACGAAGGCAGTGATGATGCGATCATTGACATTCTTCGAGATGGATGCGTGCGCGCAAATCGAGTTGCCGAAGAAACCCTTGCGATGGTGAAGGACGCAGCGAAACTATCTTATTTCCCGCGTCGACTGACACTGGGTTGAAGCGGCTTTACATTCACTTTGCGCATCTTCATTTCGCGCGGGTGACAGTTCGCGATCACTTCCTTCAAATGTTCTCGCGTGACATGGGTATAAATCTGCGTGGTTGTGATGCTGGAATGTCCGAGTAATTCTTGTACGACTCGCAAGTCCGCGCCGCCGTTGACCAAGTGCGTCGCAAATGAATGTCGAAGTGTGTGCGGATGCACATCGTTCAATCCTGCAAGCGCCGCATTTTTCTTGACCAACTGCCAGATCGCTACGCGGTCGAGTGGTCGTCCAGAAAACGAGAGAAGCAATCGAAAACCATCTTTCCCTCCGCCAGCTTTCGCCAGCGCAGGGCGACACTCCGCAAGATATTTCAGCGTCCAGCGAATTGCCGGAACCCCAATGGGCACAATGCGCATCTTGCCACCTTTGCCAGTGACCGCGAGCGAACCAATCGTCTCGTGAAAATCATTCACCTTCACGGTGCAGACTTCGCTCGCGCGCAATCCGCCACCGTACAGAAGTTCCAACATCGCACGATCTCTCAGCCATAATTTTCCTTGTGCTGGTGATGGAAACTCGACGAGTGTCTTCATCTGCTTTGCTGTCATCGCACCAGGCAAACGCTTCCATGCCGTTGGTCGCTCAAGCAATCGTGCGGGATCACGAGTGATCGTTCCCATCGCACGAAGCCAGCGAAAAAAGACTCGAATTGTCGCAAGATGACGCGTGACAGTTGTCGCTTGATATTCCCGCTCTTTGGAAAGCCAGCGAATGTGGTTTGTCAGGTCCGCCATCGTCGCTGTCGAAGGATCTTCGTTGCCGCGAGTATTGAGATATGAAGCCAAGAGATCCAAATCGCGACCGTACGCCTCTAAAGTCAGAGTCGCAAGTCCGCATTCAATCCGGCAGAACGCCAGAAAGTCACGGCGTCTTCGGGCGGCTACGGTAAGAACTTCCATGGACTGTGGGTTGCATAAGTGCGGGAACAAGATTTTTTTGAAGGATGCCTTTTTGATTGTCGCCAACTGTTTCGCGAAATCGCACTTCCATGTTGATGCGGTGATAGAGCGCGCATCCATGAAATCCACCGCAACAATATGTGAACAATTGTTCGACCTCGCCAAGCGCAAATCGCGACGTGCAACGATGATCGTTGAGGTCCATGTGCGGGCAATAGCGGGGATCGGGATCGTTCATAGCTTGTTGGGCGATCGTTTATGAATGTGTGGACTGTGCAGAAGCCGAGGCGGAAGTGCTGGTTTTCGCTCCAGCGGAAGGATTACTCTACTGTGCCGAATCGGTCGAAACGACCATAAATCTGCACATTTACTTCGCTAACATTCCACATATGAACATGGACCGACCAACGGTCGCAATCTCTTTGGGTGATCCTTGCGGCATCGGCGCCGAAGTCACCGTCAAGGCCCTTCACGATCCGATCGTCAGGCGCGCTGCGAAATGGGTCGTTCATGGTTCCAATCATTTGATGCATATCGCAGCAGAGCGAAGTGGAATCCCAGTGAATTGGCTTCGGGTTGCTGTGGAGAGCGAGCGTGCTCAACATGAAATTGATGCGGATTATGTTGTGCTCGATCACGGACAAGTGCTTGGACTTTTCGATGGGCGAGAGCCTTCGAAGGTTGGCGGATTGGCAAGCAAGGCTTATGTTGAAGCAGCGATCGCGGACGCGATGCGTGCTCAAGGTGACCCTCGGCGGGTCGACGCAGTTGTGACGGCGCCGATCAGTAAAGAGTCTTGGTCTCTTGCAGGTTATCGCTGGCCTGGGCACACAGAATTGTTTGCGTTTCGCACGCGCGCGCGCCGTCATTGCATGGCATTTTCAGCGCCGAAGTTGCGCGTTGCATTGGCGACAACGCACGTCCCACTTATGACGATTCGAGATTTGCTGACTATTGGTCGAGTCTTTGATCCGATTGATTTAGGAAATCGATTTTGCAAAGATATGGGAGTCGCGTCGCCGAGAATTGCTGTGTGCGGACTGAATCCGCACGCCGGCGAACACGGATTATTCGGCGATGAAGAAGAACGAATCATTCGACCTGCAATCGATATGGCTTGTAGCGCGGGCATTGATGCGTCGGGCCCGTGGGCTGCGGATACGATTTTTCGTGATGCGCTCAATGGGCGATACGACTTGGTTGTGGCGATGTATCACGATCAAGGATTGATTCCCCTGAAGATGGTTGCCTTCGAATCCGCGGTGAATGTGACGCTTGGCATTTCAATCGTTCGAACAAGTCCCGATCACGGAACTGCATTCGGTATTGCAGGCGAAGGCAAAGCAGACCCGAGTGCGATGCGCGAAGCGATGCTGTTGGCTGCGAAGTTGGCGCGCGCACCTCGATCATCTGGAGCGACGCGATCAAGCGGCAATCATCCAGATGGACCAGCGCGGGGCGAGTGGTCATCAAGCGGACCTTGGACAGGCTGAGTCGAGTTGCGGGAACAGCCGCAGATACAGCCACGGAATTGCATAAGTGTTCAGCCGTGAAAAGTCCTCTCGGGGCTCAGACAGTCCTCGGCGACCGACACGATCCGATTTGCGAAAATGTATTTACAAGTTCAGTCGGCCGCCTGCGGAACTCGCCCGAGAGAACTTTCCAACGGCTGGGCACGCAAACAGATTCGAGCCGCGGAAACGACCATCGTTTTTCGTGTGCGCCGTCGGGACCATGTCCTGCGCGAGTTTGCAAGCCGAGCCGGAGTCCGCGTAGGCGAGGCGCAGCATGTTTGAGCGCCAGGACATGCGTCCCGCGGCGCTCGCATAAACCATTCCGTCGTCCCGCGGCGCCCACATAAAACAATTCCGTATGTGTTTGACCACGATGGCAAATCAGTCTGCAGCACACCACTGCATTGAAATGCAAATTCAACTCTCATTCACATATTTTATTTACGGAGCAATAACAATCGTGCTGTTTGGCTCGGTGAGAAATTCATACACCAATTCAACATCTGCATCGCTCATGCGAACGCATCCCATCGATGCTTGTTTGCCGATCGAAGCAGGATCAACAGTTCCGTGAATTCCATACCCCTTGAATCCTTGATTGTGCGCTTCAACGCCGATCAATCCGATCCATCGTTCGCCGATTGGATTTTTCGGATCGTCAGATGCGAAATGCTCGCCTGTGCGCGGGTTATTCCATTCTGGATTGATGAGTTTGCTTTTTGGTCGCACCATGAATGCGCCAGTTGGCGTCGAGTTCAACTCGCCAAGCCCCACTGGGAAGATTGCGATCAGCACGCGGCTTGGACCTTCGCCTGCATAGATCTTCATTTGATAGTTGCTCTTGGAAACCTCCGCGTGAAACGCACCGACCGGTAGCTTTAATTTCTGTCCGATACGCAGCGACTTCTCGCTCTTCATGCCATTCATGCGCTGGATGATTCTCCAATCGGTCTGCACATCATTCTTTTTCGCGACCTTGGAAAGAGTGTCGCCGGGCTGCACCGTATAGACGCGAATGAATGGATCGCCGACGCTCATTGCGGGCGAGAAAAATAGTTTTGCGTTCAACTCTCGCAGTGATGTCATCGCAGCAAATTCTTCAGCCGCATTCAATTCGCGGCGATCGAGCAAGTGCGTCAATGCAAGTCGTGCGCCGACTGGATCGGCCGGAGCCATCGCCAGCGTTGTTGCAAGATTCATTGTGCTTGGTGCTGATGGCGTGACAGGTTGGATCGCAGCGCCACCGCCCTCAACAGGCGCGGTCATCGCAACAGGCTGAGCGCCAGATTTCGCAGAAATCGCTGGCATTTCCGTCGTTTTTTGTGCGACGATCGGCGCAACGGAAGGTGTCGCAGTCGTTGGCGGCACGGCGTTCGTCGACACGCGATCTGTTGTTGGCGTTTTGTCATTTCCCGTGAAATAATATGTTCCGCCTGCAACACCAGCAGCTGCAACCAATGCGAGCGCGATGGGAATCAACTTGCGGCGATTTGCACCGAAGAGAGTTGCGGATGAGGATCGTGGTTGTTGGCTGCCGAGTGTCATGTTGGATTCCTTTGGATGAGTTCTAAATGTGATTTCGATCTTGGACTGCGAGTAATGCAAGCGATGGATCGCGTTGGACGGCGCGACGATCACTCACGACTGCATGGACGGCGATGTCAGTTGGCTCTGTTGGGATCTCTTCGACGAATTGAATGTCAAAGCAAACTCCAATCGTCGCAGTGTTGCGAGAAAATCGTGCGAGGTATCGATCGTAATATCCGCCTCCGCGGCCCAAACGAAAGCCATGCATGTCGAAGGCAACGCCTGGAACGATGACCAAGTCAATCTCTTCGTGCGGGATTTCTTGGCCGACTTTCGGCGCTCGGACTCCCAGCGAGTCAGAATCCATCGACTCATCGTCAAATGAAGTTGTTTCGACGGCATTCATGGTCTTGCGCGAACCATCTACGCGCGGCACGCAGACAGATTTTCCCAAACGAAATGCTTCAAGTGCAACGGAAATCACGTCGACCTCACTTCGCATCGGCATGTAAAGCATGACACGACTCGCGCGGGCAAATGCAAACGACCGAATCAATCTCGCGCATGCTGCAGTGGACCACTCAGCGCGTTGATCAGCCGTCAGCGTCGCGAGGCGCGTGCGCATGTCGGATCGAATCGCGTTCTTGCGATCGGTGATGTCGTGAGGAGTATGCGACGCATCCATGCGTCAAAGACCTCGAAGAAGGCGTCCTGCCAATCGGTCGCACACGCGTGCAACCTCTCGAACATATACGCTACCTTATGGTTGGATTTGTTGTAAGGACTTTCATTCAAGGAGTTGTCAATCATGTGTGGAATCGTCGCCTATATCGGTCGCAAGCAAGCAATGCCAATCCTTCTGGAAGGTTTGAAGCGCTTGGAGTATCGAGGCTATGACTCCGCAGGAATTGGTTTGATGAATCATGGCTTGCACATTTGCAAGGCGGTTGGTCGGGTTCGCGTGCTTGAAGAAAAGACGCAGGTGACAGAAGGCCTCAGTGGAACCATCGGCATTGCTCACACGCGCTGGGCAACTCACGGAGGTGTGACCGAAGCAAACGCTCATCCTCACCAAGACGATGCCAAGCAAGGACATGGAATCGCGATCATCCATAACGGAATCATCGAGAATTACGCGACATTAAAGAAGTATTTGGAAGAAAAGGGACATACTTTCAACAGCGAGACTGACACAGAAGTGCTTGCGCACCTTATCGGCGAGCTCTATCACGGTGATTTGGAGAAAGCCGTTCAGGCAGCTCTTCGGGAAGTCACTGGCGCGTATGCCATCGCCGTGATGTGCGCAGAAGAACCTGACACGCTCGTGGTTGCTCGCAAGGGTTCTCCTTTGATGGTTGGCGTTGGCAACGGCGAGTACATCGTGGCGAGTGATTCGAGCGCAATCGTCGCTCACACCACGCAAGCTTTCACCCTGCCAGATTTCACGGTTGCCAAGTTGACCCGCGACTCCTTCCGAACCGCGACGATTGATGACGTGCCAATCACCACGGAAGTCCGCGAGTTGGAATTCGAATTAGCCGAAATCGATTTAGGCCCATACGAGCATTACATGCTCAAGGAAATTTTCGAGCAGCCTCGATCGCTTCGCATGACGATGCAAGGTCGAGTTGATACGCGGACGGGATCCATTGTGCTTGGTGGCATCGCTGACCACGCGCGCACGCTCGCCAATGCCAAGCGCATCGTGATGGTTGGGCAGGGAACAGCATTGCATGCGAGCATGGTTGGAAAATATCTGATGGAAGATCTTGCGAAAATTGCTGCGGAAAACGATTTCGCCAGCGAGTTTCGATATCGCAATCCCATCGTCGACTTTGGAACTTGCGTCATTGCCGTCAGTCAGTCCGGAGAAACCGCCGACACTCTTGCTGCGCTCCAAGAAGCGAAACAACGCGGCGCGTTGACACTTGGCGTTGTGAATGTTGTTGGTTCCACCATCGCGCGTGAATCTGATGCTGGGGTCTATCTGCGCGTCGGGCCGGAAATCGGAGTCGCAAGCACGAAGGCGTTCACGGGACAGATTCTGGCTTTGGCGATGTTGTCTCTTTATATAGGTCGTCGTCGATATCTCAGTCAGGATTACGTCACCTCGTTCTTGAAAGAGATGATTGAGATTCCGCAGAAGATTCAGCGCGTGTTGGAGACAACCGACGCGATTCGCAAGGCGACTGCGAAATATGTTGAGCGCGAGAATTGGCTCTTCCTAGGTCGTGGTGTCAACTATCCCGTCGCACTCGAAGGCGCGTTGAAGCTGAAAGAAATTTCATACATCCACGCAGAAGGAATGCCTGCAGCGGAGATGAAGCATGGTCCGATCGCGTTGATCGACAAGGGGATGCCGGTGGTGTTTGTGGCGACCAGAAATTCGCAATATGAAAAAGTGCTTGCAAATATTTCTGAAGTGCGTAGTCGTGGTGGTCATGTGATCGCTGTTGCCACCGAGGGTGACGAACATATCCGTACGGTTTCAGAAGAAGTTTTCTATGTGCCTGATGTCATCGAACAGTTGCAGCCGCTTGTTTCTGTCATTCCGCTGCAATTGCTTGCCTACCATGCCGCAGTTCTTCGCGGGAAAGATGTGGATAAGCCACGCAATCTTGCCAAGAGCGTGACCGTCGAGTGATGGTTACGAAACCGTCTTTACAATAAGGAAAAATATGATCTCAGCCATTCGTCACACCGTCGTCTCTGCCATCCTGCTCGCCACTGGTATCGCATGCGCGCAGACCGCTCCGCAAACTCCAGCACTTACAGAGAAGTGGAAAGATAAAACTATGTACACAATTCCAATCAAAGATCTCGATGGCAAATCATATGACCTCGCTCAGTTCAAGGGCAAAGTTGT
>CAMDEL010000041.1 GCA_945896765.1 Singulisphaera sp. GP187 | reverse complement strand
ACAATTACGGTCTACGAATTTGGGCTTCAAACTCTGCCGTTGGGAAAAATTTCCCTGGGCTGGTGACCTTTGACAAATCAGAATGCAGATAGACCGCAGACCCCGGAATCCGAAATTGTGCCTGTAATGCACGCACAAGCGTGATTAATTCGTGCATTTGGCGATCTGTGAATTCTCGTCGATTCCCATTTCCAATCATGCAAATTCCTATGGAATGCCGGTTGTATTGATCCGCATCAGCCGTCGACAGGCTGGTTCGATCCAGACCATTTCGACTTTCTGTTGCGCTCGCACTCGCAACATGCGCTCCCGCGAGTTGGCGATTCCATCGATATCCAACTTCAACAAGCCCATCTCCAAGACCCTGCCCATTGCCAATCACAAAGTGATATCCAAGCCCAGAAAGACCAGATGCAGTGTGTTGCCTATTGAGTGTGATCGAATCCCCCGCCGGAGTTGCTGAATGATGAATGACGATCGCTTGCCACTGTCCAGATATTGGCTTCGCATCTCGAGGCAGGATGAGCGACGAATCAGTCGCCGGCGAAAGACCGTCAACGGTGACGCTGACAGCTGCATGAACGGAAGGAGCGCCTCGATCACCGGCGAGCAAAATTCCTGCGACTGCCGTCATCCCGCCAACGAAACTCGCCCAAACTGTGAAGCGGCGGCGCGTCGTTCGAATTTCATTGGAACCTCCACCGACCGAAGGTGACACTGAAACAGACTGGTTGGTCTTCGCATGGATGGAACTGGTGGTTTGAATAGTCACAGTTGCGTTTGCTCCGATCATCTTTATCGGAAGGAAAACACAGAACCGTGAGTAAATTTTATAATTTCAACCGTGAATTAATTTTGCGGGGAAAGTCGAGCTCGCAACGCAGGCTGGGGATTTCCAAAATCATCAGGTACGAGCAAGGGTTGATTTTGCTGCCGAAGTGTGTCATATGTGTCGAATTGATTTCGAGCAGTTTTCTCGTTAAAAAGCGGCTTCTGGCAGCCAGTTGTCGCCGCAGTGATGATCGAAAGAATCGATGCGCACACTACTGATTGAGTCATTCGAACCAATTGCTGTCTATTGCTTGTGGTGTTACTTTTCATTTGGACTACTTCTGCTGAATCAGTTGGCGCTCAGAGGTGAATATTTTACCAGTCGTTCCATCACGAAATTCTAACTTCGCAGTGACGCTTCCCTGACAATTCCAATCAGACCCTGCGAGTGGAATTTCTAACGTGTAATGGGTTCCAAAAATCCCCTCACGCCAGGCATCGCGAACTTGGCTGGGAGAAAATTCGGCTTTCCCAAGTGTTTGGGATTTCCCACCGGCTTTCAATTCGAAGACTGAAATTTGCACACTACCGACGATCTGAAGAAAGCGTCCAAGGCCATCGGATGGTTCAAGGTAAATCCTTGCTGTACATCCGCCTGTCTCAACTCCTACTTTCGATGCCAGATAGCCACTCGAACTCCCAATTTGCACCGCTACAACATGTGGGGTTGCTGCGAGAATCGCAGGGTCAATCGAGGACTTTTCTTCCGCCGACTTCGCCGATTGAGCAAGCTGTTGTTCCAGTTCGACCTGCTTCGCCTTGGCTGCATTCACTTTCTCATCCAAATCACGAACTTGGCGCCTCAGTTCATCATTCTGATTTGGGGTAAAGACAGTTGGATTACAACCCAATGCGAACAAAATTGCGACAAGTCCGACAATTGCCACGGTTCGTTGTTGTGTCAAATTCATGCCGCCCCTTCTGAATTGATGCGCAGTTGATCGTGAATTGAAATGTCCATTGAAAGTTGCTCAAGCGCGACACTCATGTCAATATTGGTCACGCTGACTCCTGGTGTGACTGAAATTCTCATCGGCGCAAAGTTTAGGATTCCTCGAATCCCTGCTTCGCATAATTGTGTGGCGACATTTTGCGCAGCAGAACGAGGGACTGCAAGAATACCAATGGCGACCCGATTTGTTCGAATGACTTTGCGAAGTGCGCTCATCGGTTGAACCATCAAAGTGCCGATGCGCTTTCCTTGCATCCGTGAACTCGAGTCAAAAATGGCAGTGATTGAAAAACCTTCTTGTGCAAATCCCCCATACGCCAACAGCGCACGACCGATATTGCCTGCCCCTACTAAGACAGTGGACCGCCGACGATGCGCTCCGATGACTTGACGAATCGATTCGTTCATCTTGACGCAGTTGTAACCCACGCCAGATCGACCGGCTTCGGTGGCTTGACTTGATTGAACCACCCATGCAAGATCTTTGCGAACTTGCGCGCTGGAAACACCAAGCTTTTCGCCCAATTCGCGTGAACTGAGTGTCGGCTGACCTTGAGCGATCAATGGCTGTATCTCGCGCAAGTACAAACTGAGTCGTTGTGCAGTTGGTCGTGGGATTCGTCGAACAGTTGGTGGCACTCAATCATTCTAGTGCTAGAGTGTCCGTATGCATCTCGTTGATGTTCTTGCGCGCGACTCATTCACAGCAAGTTTTGAGTTTTTCCCACCGAAGAACGAAGCTGGCTGGGATTCGTTCTTTACGACCATCACAGATTTCGGCAAATTACGGCCATCATTTGTATCGGTGACATATGGTGCTGGAGGATCGACGCGCCAATTCACTCACGATCTTGTCGTGCGGATTGGGAAGGATACGGGGCTCGATGCAATGCCTCACTTGACATGTGTCAATCACTCGGCGCAAGACATCGACCAAATCTTGTCGCGCTATGCCGAGGCTGGAGTCTCAAATATTCTTGCACTACGTGGCGATTTACCAAAAGGGACGAGTGCGCTTGCGAGCGATTATTCGTATGCATCGGAACTCGTTCAAGCCGTTCGTGCATTCGCTCAATCTGGTCGACATCCCGATCCGCGCGGATTCGGCATCGCAGTCGCGGGATATCCGGAAGGACATCCCCAGACTCCCAACACTCTCGTGCAAATGGATCATTTAAAAGCGAAATGTGATGCCGGCGCCGACTTGATCATCTCACAACTCTTCTTCGACAATCATGCGTTTTATGATTGGCGTGAACGATGCGAATTGGCCGGAATCAAGACGCCTATTCTTGCGGGAATTATGCCGATCACAACAGTGACTGGACTGAAGCGCATGGCCGAGTTGGCTGGCGGAACGAAGTTTCCTGCAGCGCTCTTGCGTGCAGTACGACGTGCGCAAGATGATGCTGATGCTGTGAGTCGAGTAGGAATTCACTGGGCAACCGAACAGTGTCGCGACTTGTTGGATCATGGCGTGCGCGGGATTCACTTTTACACGCTCAACCGCAGTGATGCGACGCGAAAGATCTATGAAAATCTTGGCGTCAGTTCTACGGACGCACTTCGCCAGTGACGGGCGCCGGTGCGGGCGCGGGCGCGGGCGCCGGCACAGGCGCAATTTCCGCAGGTACGACGGGCGCCGAAGGATTTGTCGGCCGCATCCAAATCACGCGCAAGCCTTCGGTCAGTCCCTGTTCGTTTGAATTCAGCGCCATGATTGTGAGCCCCTTTTCCATCAAAGTTGCATCACCGAGTTGATGGCCAATGTATGCCACAACGAGACCATAATCAGTCGCATACTTCGACCCTTCACTCATCTTCAGCGAGTCCGCAGCAATTTCTTGCAAGCGCTCTTTAGAACCAAGAATGTCGAGGCTGTATTTCGTGTCAATCATCTCGGGCCAAGTCATAAAGAGACGGCGCAGCGTCATCGCCGCAGAAATTTGCAGCCCAGCAGCAACTTGGCTGTTCGCCAGTCCGGCAATCGGGAGAGGATTGGAAGGAGCGATCAACGAGCCTGTAATAAATGCTTTTTCAGCAGTGAGGAAATGCTTTCCACGCATTGATTGATCACCCGCTTGAAGCATCGTGTCGAGCGCTTCTTTCGTGCCGCCATCGAGCTGAGACATTGTCTGACCATGAGCCATGAGTAAATACGCTTCGTCACCAGTCAGTCGACGAGCCTGCTTCGCTTCTGGTTTTGATGAGTCGGTGGGCGATGATTTGGCTGGCTTGGAGTTGTCGATTTTCGGCGCATTCGGTGAATCAGTTGCTCCAGATGGCGAAAATGTTTCTGTTATTTGAGGTTGAGTGGTTTCTTGACCGGTTGACGACTTCGCAGTTCGCGAACCAAGCATGCGCTCCGTCTCGTCGACAGGCAGAGCAGGTCTCATATCGAATCCGTCACGAAGACTTTGGATAATCGCTCCAGTCTCACGCAAAGAAACTGTGTCAACAGGAGTGTCTTCTTCCACGACCTCACCTTGCGATCTCTTGTATCGATTTCCAACTCCGGTCAAGATGCGGTCGTATGGCGTTATGACTTGAGCAACTTGTGTGATTTGGCGCATCCCTTGGCGTGTATCGATCCTTTGCTTGGGAGCTTCAGCCGCAGGCGACAGAAGCTTGGAATCCAATTTTGCACCAGTTGCCATCGCGCTATCTTCATCGCTATTCATGCTCACGAGCCCAGATAAATAAGAGCGTTGAAGTTTTTTACTATTCACTCGACCCGAACGCAGATCCGCGCGCATGAGTGCGCTGCCATATATCCCAAGATTGAGCGACTCAATCATGTCGCTACCGGGAACAGCAACAATACCGATGAAGGGACTTGCGATGATTCGCAAGGGACGTCGATCAGCGGTCTGCATCATGGACAACGTGGTCGGTTGATACATCGACGACAGATCCATTGCTGTAGCAGATTGTCTTGTCATCATGTCCAATTGCATTCTGGAATTGTTCGCAGCATATTGAGCAGTTGGAGTGGTCAATGCACTGTCCCATCCAGCACGACTCGTGCCCGAGACTGCGCCTGATGCGGTGGTACTGCCAATTCCAGACGCCACGAAATCGCGGCGATATGCAGTTGCGCCGATTCCAGTCGCAACGCTGAAGCGATCGTTCATTGGAATTGCAGCGAGAGATCTTGCGCTTGTTGTTGCAGCATTTGCACGAAATGCTTGCGTTGTCTCGCCGCCTGTTGCGCCGCGAAAATCATCTGCAGCGGTATAGCCCACCGAACCTCGGAAGCCACGCCCGCCCGCAACATCGCCTGTGACGACAAGATTTCTTGATCGATAATCTTGCTTCGAGCGAGGGGCATTCGAAGAACTTCCCTGCTGGAGCGAGCTGTCAAGCGCTCCGCCGTTGCCCCCCTGCAAATTTCCATCGAGGGCATTTTGGCTTATGACCAGAGAGAGGATCATCACACTCAACATGCTTCAAGTGTACAACTCCGCCCATGTGGAAGCGTGTTTTTTCTATGAAGCGCTCGATCAATCCAATCCCGCTGGTGATTGCAATGGCGCTTGCCATTGGAAGCGTGCTGATCGGTGTGTACGGCACGCGCCTTCAAGAGCGAGAATTTGGCTCGTTATTGCCACTAGGAGATGTTGCTGATACCGCACGTCAGATTCAATTTCGAATGCAAATCGAAGCGCTTCACCGTCCAACTGAGTCGCCAACACCAACTCGCAGCGATCTCGCAGATCTTGTCAGTTCAACGATCAAGAGCGAATGGAGACCGCCCGATCTTTCTGCCAAGGGGTTCGTACCGATTTTGGCTGGGCAAGCGATTCTTCTTGGGGATCAGGCTGGCATTGCCATTCTGTACGAACGAGCAGGAGAATCTGCTGATCGTTTTTTAGCGCTCTTCGTCACGGGTGATCGTGGGCAATTCGCATCATTCGATGACTATGGAAGAATGGAGCCCTTCGCGACAAATCGTTCGATCACCGAGCGTGATGACGAAACGGATCCCAATTCGAGTGCGACGCTCGTCTTCACCGACGGCGACCTGCTGTTCATAGCGCGCGCCGATGATGTGGCCACGCTTGATGAGATTCGAAGCGATCTTGGTGCGCCATAAATTCGAGTTCGCCGCCGCTGCGCATGATTGCACGACTGCTCTAGTATCTCGATTCAAATGAGCCAGACTTCATGTATCACAACTCCGATCTATTACGTCAATGATCGACCACATATTGGTCACGCCTATACATCGACCATCTGCGATGTTTGGGCGCGAGCTGGTCGACTTGTCGGACGGGAAGTTTTCTTTCTGACAGGGACCGATGAACATGGATCGAAAGTTGAGAAGAGCGCGACAGCGCGTGGCATCTCCCCACAAGCGCTTGCGGACGAAAATGCTGCGGAATTTCAGCGAGTTCTGGCAACTTTCGGTTTGACCAACGACGATTTCATTCGAACAACTCAACCTCGGCATGTTGTGCAAGTTCAAGAATTTCTGCGGCGGCTGATGGCGTCAGGTGATGTCTATCTTGGAACCTTCGAAGGTTGGTATGACGAAGGGCAAGAGGAATATCACACCGAGAACAAAGCGCGCGAATTGAATTATCAAAGTCCAATCAGTGGAAAAGCGCTGGTTCGTGCGACCGAGCAAAATTATTATTTCCGATTGAGTGCATTCGCAGATCGCTTGGCGAGGCACTTTGCAGATCATCCAACTTTCGTTCGCCCCGTAGAGCGTGCGAATGAAATGCTTGGTCGAATGCGAGAGGGATTGCAGGATGTTCCAATCACGCGCACAAATTTTTCGTGGGGCATTGCGATGCCAGATGCACCTGGACATGTGGTGTATGTGTGGATTGACGCGCTGTTGAATTACATCACTGCGCTCGGGCTGGCAACGCCTCACGCCGAACGAACAAAATATTGGCCCGCGGATTATCACGTCGTGGGAAAAGAAATTCTTTGGTTTCACGCGGTGATTTGGCCCGCGCTCTTGATGGCGCTCAAACTGCCACTTCCCAAATGCATTTACGCACATTCATTCTGGATTGCCGATGGCAAGAAAATGAGCAAGTCTCTGGGAAATTTCGTCGATCTCCCAACCATCGAGCGTTACAACGCGACATACGGACTGGATGCTTGGCGTTGGTATATGTCCACCCAAGGTCCGCTCGGTACAACGGACGCTGATTTCAACGGAAAACATTTTCACGAGACATACACCAATGATCTGGTCAACACCGTCGGTAATTGTCCCAGCCGCGTTGGCGCAATGATCGCAAAATATTTCGGCGGCAAATTGCCAACCGATGCGCAAGCTGGTGGAGAATGGCCGAGCCGTTGCGATGCCGCGATCGCGAAGTGGGAACAGTGCATGGAAGTCTTCGATCTTTCTGGCGCAGCGCGCTGTGCAATGGATCTCCTTCGACAAGTTGATGTGATGATCAATGACACAGAGCCATTTAGGCTTGCGAAGGATCCTGCAAACACGCCTCGCCTCTCGTCAATTCTCAATCAGTGTGCGCAAACTGTCCGCATTGCAGGCGTGATGCTGGAGCCTTTCTTACCTCAGCGCATGGGAGATCTTGCCACAGCATTTGGTGGAATTCCCAGCAAAGATACAAATTGGTCTGCTCGAAAAAAATATGGTTCGATATCTGATGGGCATCAGATTGAAAAAGTTGCGCTCTTCCCGCGTGTAGACGCGACAGCGATCAGTCAAACTGTCTGAACTTTTCGAAGTTGGCTTTTCAAAGTTGTACTGGGCGAAATTGAATGAGCGACCAGAGCTCGTCGCGCTTTACTTCGTTCTGCGGCGAGGTCGAATTGCGATGAGCGCAGACGATGCGAGAATCACCAAGACTCCAGGCACTGGAACATAACGAATGTCTGCGCTGACAGTGTCAAGACTTAAATTGTTTATCTGGCTTGCGAAACCCAGTTCGAAACGTGTCGCAGCGAAAGGCATTCCCGGAAGCATCCATCTGAAAGCACGCGTCTGAATTTGACCTTGACCACCTGGTGCGGGAGAGTCCGACCGGAGTTCCATAAATCCAGGATTGATTGAAATGCTATTTCCGATGTTGTCTGAAATGGTCAAACGAACAGAATTCGTATTGATGATTGTTCCGATTGATGCGATATTCAGGATCACTTCGTTCACCTGCGCAGTCAATCCACCATAAATTGAAATTGAAAGTGGATTGCTCGCGCCGTACAGATTGCCTGTGCCTGTGATAAACGCTCCAGGGCCAAAGTTGAAGAGCGCCGCTCCAGATTCAGTTCCTGCATAGTTGGTCAAATTGGGTCCGCCAAATGCACTTGTGAAATTTTCCCATGCATAAAAGTCTGCATCAGCAGCGCCGCGCCATACTGGTACCTGCGGATTGATGAAGTCAGCAGAAGCGGATGCTGCAACGAAAGATGAAATTGCAATTCCAGCAACACACAATAAACTTTTATTGAACATAATTTTTACTTGCCGCAGCAAGCCCTTTTCTCTCAACCGTGTACGAACAACTGATACGTCAGAAATATGCCCCAATTCCAGAGCATGTCAAAAAGAACCTGTCAAAATCAGAGGAATTTTTGCTTTTGCACTAGTACGCCTTGGCCCAAACCACCCTTTGGGGGCTCGGAGCGCCGGTTATCACGCACTTCCCAGGCTCATTTCCCATTTCAAGGGGAATGCAGCGAACGGTCACGCCGAGCCGATCTTTGATTTGGGCTTCAACCTTTGGATCGCCGCAGAAGTGAGCGAGCGCAAAGCCGCCATGAATCGGCGTTGGCACATTCTCCGCAACCTTTGGCGCAGCAAAGTATGCCTCGAACTCCTTTGCATCATCGATCACCTTCGTGTTGGCAATGCGAAAATCATTTGCACGTTTGAAAAGTCCATCTTGAATCTCTTGCAGAAGTGCAGAAATCCCTTGAATGAAATCACCGCGCTTGACTGCCAACTTTTCCTTATGCGGTTTATCGCGCCGCGCCATAAAGACGCTGTCAGCAGCCATATCTCTTGGCCCGACTTCCACTCGCACAGGAACACCTTTCTTGATCCAGTTCCATGCCTTGTCGCCGCCGCGCATATCACGCTCATCGAGTTGCACTTGCACAGATCGTCCATCGAATGATTGTTTGCGAAGTTCGTCTGCAAGCGATCGCGTCCACGCTTGAATCGCCGCTGAATCTTCGGGCTTGTGAACGACGGGAATAATCACCACATGTGCTGGAGCCAACTTCGGCGGCAAGATCAAACCATCATCATCGGAGTGAGTCATGATCATCGCGCCGACGAGGCGAGTACTGACTCCCCATGATGTCGTCCACGCAAACTGACGCTCACCTTGCGCATCCAAGAATTGAATCTCACTTGCCTTGGCAAAGTTCTGTCCCAAGAAATGACTCGTTCCAGCCTGAAGCGCGCGACGATCTTGCATCATCGCTTCAATGCAATACGTATCAACTGCGCCTGGAAAGCGCTCCCCATCTGTTTTACGTCCTTGCAAAACCGGCATCGCCATCCATCCTTCTGCAAAGTTGGCGTAGACCTTGAGCATTTTCATCGTCTCTTCAACAGCTTCTTCACGCGTCGCATGAGCCGTGTGGCCTTCTTGCCAAAGAAATTCTGTTGTCCGCAGGAAAAGTCGAGTTCGCATTTCCCACCGAACAACATTCGCCCATTGATTGATCAACAGCGGCAAATCGCGATAACTCTGAACCCACTTTGCATAAGTTGCACCGATGATCGTTTCCGAAGTTGGTCGAACAACAAGTGGTTCTTCCAATTCTCCAGCGGGAATAAGTTTCCCATCAGGCCCCATCTCCAATCTGTGATGCGTGACGACCGCACATTCCTTTGCGAATCCATCGACATGCGCCGCTTCCTTTTCCAAGAACGACACAGGAATGAACAGCGGGAAATAGGCGTTGCTATGCCCAGTCTCTTTGAACATTCCATCAAGAACCCGCTGCATATTTTCCCAGATCGCATATCCCCAAGGCTTGATGACCATGCACCCACGCACCGCAGAATTTTCTGCCAGATCCGCTGCGCGAACTACTTGTTGGTACCACTCGGAATAGTTTTCAGAACGCGTTGGGGTGATCGCCGTCGTTGGATTTGCCATGACCCAAGCATAAGCGCAACACGGTCGAACGCAAGACGTAGATCACGATTGCTTGATGCGTTGATTCATCATCTGCGACATATTGGCGGCAGTCGTTGTGAGCGCACAACGAGATTGCTTGCGGGCACAACGAATCGCCTTCGCACGCAGAGCGAGAGCTCTTTTGGCTAACGCCCGACCTTCGGCCGTTGTTCCTTCAATCTTGTCGGCAAGCAAAGCAAGATCTCGCGCACGTCCAAGATTTTCTGCTGCAGAACGAAGTCGATTTCGCGCTGAATATTCTTTGCGACCGATGCATCCGCCCAAAGCCGCCATCTGATCTGCGAGTCGCTGAAATTTCTTACGCGTCTCATGCAAATCTTTTTCGCCAAGACCAAGCCAAGCACGATGAGCCAAGCCTCGCGCATTTTGCCATGTCTT
>CAMDEL010000040.1 GCA_945896765.1 Singulisphaera sp. GP187 | reverse complement strand
GCCCCATCGAAATGCCAAGTCGTTCTGCATAGAGCGCCCATCCTTCGACAAATGCAGTCGCATCAACATCGCGCCGAAATTCTCGAAGGCCTTCGACTTCGTTGGCAATCGAGATTTGCAGATGATGTCCGGGTACCGCTTCATGCAGTGAGAGCGGAATCATTTCATATTTCGGCCGCTGATCAAGCGCATATGTGTTGGCATAAAACCATCCCGGCAATCCAGCTTTCATGCTGCCAAATTGGTAATACGCAGTTGTCTGCGATGGCGCCATGAAGCGGGGGATTTCGCGCACGCCGTATGGAAGGCGCGGTAAGACTCCAAAGTATTCAGGAAGCTTCGCATCAATGCGCTTGCAGACATCGCGATAACCCGCAAGCAGAGATTCCGCCGATGTGTAATAGAAGCGGGGATCGGTGCGTAAAAATGTGACGAATGCGTTGAACCGATCGTCATTCGAAAGTTTCGCATGCGCGGGATCCCCCGCGAACCAATCAGTGCGTGCGATCACTTCAAACATTTCGCCACGAATGCGCGCGACTTCATCGAGTCCGATACGGTGAATCTGATCGGCAGTCAGGTCAGTGGTCGTGAATCGTTTCAATTCAAAAGCGTAATACTCCGCGCCCAAATATTGGTCCTTCACACTGATCGACTTCAGCCCTTTGGGGATATATGTTTCTTTCAGCCAAGCGAGCATCTCTCCAAGTGCAAGGAGTGCATCCAGTTTCGCAGTTCTCGCTTGTTCACGCAGACTTTGCTGTTGCTCTGCAGGAATCGAGTCCGGCATATGCGCCAGCGGAGTGTCAATTTCATTCAGGTTTCCACGCAGAACGGATTCGAATTGTCCGATCACCCCTTCGAGAACTGCCGCGGGTGGAACGATTCCTTCTTCAAGACCTTGCTCCATCATCGACTGTGTATCGCGCACTGCGGCGCCAAGTCGGGTCATACGCTTGACATAATTTTCCCAGTCTGCGGCTTGCCGAAAAGGAACGCTTTCGGCGAATTGTGGAAGATCTTGTTGAGGTCCACCGCGTTGACCGACAGGCATCATCCATCGCTTGAATCGAAACGAATCAAAATCGTTGCGAAGATCACGATTGAGAAGGTCATAGTCAAGTTGATTTGCTGCGTTCAATTGAGCGCGGTCAATCGAAGCAATTTTTTCAATCAAATATCCGATCTCATTGTGTCGATTGAGCGCGCCACGCATTCCAGGCTCAGTGATTCGATCCGGAGATGTCGGTCGCCCATGTGCAATCGCCGATTCGGGAAAACTGAAGTCGCGCCACTGCTGATACTCCTCGGCAAGCGCATCGAAAGTTGAATCAGAAGTGACGTTTTTCGTGGGTTGTATGGGCGATTGTGCACAGATGTTGCGTCCATGCGCAATCAAAGCAATGCTGAGTACTCCCGTGACGAAAAGAAAGGAGAAATTCTCGATTTTTCTTTGTATTGACATTTGAATGGGAAGCATTTTATTGCACATTACATCAAGAGGTCTAACTATGAGGACTTGCTTGATTCTCTTCCCCCAACCAATCGGACTTGTTTACTTCGGGTCAGCAATGTTCATTCTCTCCACTCAAGCATCGCAAGCCGAGAGCACTGCCAAGCTTATTGCGACACCAACATCAACAGCAATAGTGACAGTGAGGCTCGATATCGAATCTTCCTTCGGTGGCACAAATGACGTCGATGTAAAAA
Source organism: Singulisphaera sp. GP187 (assembly GCA_945896765.1). GTDB lineage: Bacteria > Planctomycetota > Phycisphaerae > Phycisphaerales > SM1A02 > F1-60-MAGs104. The sequence continues at coordinate 8,669 of CAMDEL010000040.1, read as the reverse complement.
CTGTTTTGGTGACAGGACTGACAGATTCCCATTTCAATCCATCGCTACCACCTTGGGATTTGGTTGGTATTTCAGTGCTGAACATCGCTTTGGAGAATGCAACGTACGAATTTGATTTTTTCTGCTTTCCATTTATTGGTTGTCAGCACCTTGATGTTTCATTGGAAAATGTGCAAATCACATTGCAGAATCCAGTCATATCTGCAGTTGCGACAAACGGGTCCGCAACTTTCTTAGACGGAAGTTTCAAGTTGCATGCGGATTACACGCTGAGCGGATTGACTCAGAGCAAAGGATCATCTGACACCATAAGCACAAGTGAATTTGCCGGTGTCCTGTCAATTTCTGGTTCGAATATGAGCATGAAACAATGCCGACTCTCTCCGCTCATCATCGATTTTCCCCAAGAATCATTGCCAGGCAACGTCTCATCCGTCAGGATGACGATCACATCGAATCTTTCAAATCTGTTTTTCCAAGGTTCGTGGATTCCCAAGGCGAATGGTCCAGACTTGAACGGTGATGGTGTTGTGAATGGTGTGGATTTATCTTTTGTCCTTTCAAGTTGGGGAACGCCTTCTGGTGATGTCAATGGTGATCAATGCACCGATGGAGACGATCTCACGGAGGTCCTTTCTGCATGGAAGAATGAATCCACGCCGTGAACCAACATCAACGCGATACGCAAGGAGACTGCTCTTGCGGCAGGGGCTATACTCGCCTTCCTCCAAGAGAAGATCACAGTGAGCAGCGCAATCCCAATTCCAACAGAACAAGGATATTCCCCGCCATCCGTGCGGCAATTCGCTGTTTTTCTTGATAACAAAGTTGGCAAGTTGCTTGAATTGCTGAAGCTTTTCGAGGATGATTCGATGGTCAATGTCGCCGCTCTCAGCGTGATGGATTCAAGCGATCATGCTGTTGTGCGCATGATCTTTTCGAACGCTGATGCCGCGCGCCATTTGCTGCGCAAGAATAATTACACTTTCAGCGAACTTGATCTGATCGTCGTGCAGATTGGCCAAGGTCAGTCGCTGACCAAATTGTGTCTGCATTTGCTTGGGGCAGAACTGAACATTCGATTTGTCTATCCAGTTCTTATGAGAGCCGCAAGTGAACCTTGCGTTGCCTTGGCTGTTGATGACACATATTTAGCTGGACAGATTCTGCTCCGCAAGCGATTCACACTGCTTGGCGAAGACGATCTCAGTTGAATTCAGTGCAACTTCAGGCTGGATCGCTGACAATCCGAGGATTCTTCCCGTCAGCGTCATATGCGTATGTGCAACCAGGTTGTTCCTCGGCGCATCCCTTGTGATGTCCATCGCACAAAGGAAAGTTTTTGGAAAGTCCACACGCGCAGACGAAAATCGCCTTCTCTTGCGGTTCGATCTTGATTGGTTTCAACGCTTCAAATTTGACGAGTCGTGCCATAAACAGAAGTCTAGCGGATTCACGAAGATTCGACAGTCGCGGAAGTTTTTGAAGTCTCCCAGAGCCGAACACTTTTCAGTTCTGCGGAATGCTTTTCGAGCGGCTCTTTCAACAAGTCGAAGCACACCGCGGCAATATGTTCCACTGATGGATTTGTCGCACGAAACTCGGGACAATCAATATTGAGATTCATGTGGTCGAAGCGCTCGATGACCAATCGATCGACAATTTCCTCCAAATCTGCAATCCCAAACGAATGGCTCGTTGGAACAACAATCGAGACAGCAACGCGATAATTATGTCCGTGGCCATTCAGTTTGTTGCATTTTCCAAAGAAGTTTTGATTCTCGGCAGGTGTGCGAGACGGGTCATTCAAACGGTGCGATGCCGCAAATTCAAAGGTGGCGGTCAGAGTGGTCTTAGTTGGCATGTCGCTTTTCCATAAATATTGGTGGTACGGGGAGATATTCCACGAAAGAGATTCGATCGGGCGCCCCAGTCGCATTGCGACGCCTTTCGCCAGAGTATGCAAGAGTTGGGATGGGGTCGCAGAAGATGCGGTACTTGGCGAAAAAAGTTCTGCTTTCAAGAGGGGGATGACGGAACTGCGAACGGCTGAATCAAGTTGCGCAAGTGTGGCCAGATAGCCAGTGTTTTTCTCTGGTTTTCCATGAATTGAGACCTCAAATTCATACCAAGCGCCGATGCCGCTCGCACTTGGAAAACTGGCAAACGAATTATGGGAACTATCCAAAACGGCAGTCGTGGAATCGCGACAAATAAAAACGCGAACGGCGCGGGACAGAGTGGTTGGAACGGGGAATGCGGTCATATGGAAGTTGATCTTTGCGATAGAAAGCATAGGGTGGAGTTGACTTTGGGCACGGAGATACTATTATTATGTACTTACTAAGCCCCCGGAAGGGCTCGGCGTGAGGCTTGCCTCCGCCGGGCCTTTTTTATTTTTGAGATGACCTATTTCTGTCGTACTGCTCCTTCTACTCTGCGGCGAGAACATTATTTCATGAAACATTCATCAAATTCACTCTGGATTTTGGCGGTCATCACGCTGAGCAGTTCTTGCGCGTCGCCTGTGATTTCGCCGCCAGCGAAAGAATCAGCTTCCGCTCCAATCCAAACCACACAACAAGATCAATCTTCGCACATTTCTCCGCAGGTTCCGCTCCAACTCGGCCCTGATATTCGAGTTGATCGTCGCAAGTCCGAAGTGATCATTCGAGCGCAAATCGCATCGCGAAATGGTTTTCTTGAACAACTTGTTTGTAAAGCTGGAACACGCGAACATGAATCATTGCTCGCAGTGGAAGCTGCGCCGAAGATGATTCACGCCGCGTTGCTTGCAGCAGGATTCACGCCAGGCTCTCCTGGATCGTGGACCGAAACGCAACCAGATGCGTCTGGGAAATCGGTCGTCAACTTTCAGCCACCAACAGGATCGAAGATCGAATTGTTTGTGCGGTGGGATGATGATGGTCGCATCAATGAGCGTGCGCTTTGCGAGTGGGTGCGTGGAGTTTCTCCCAATAATTCGTCAACCACACTGATCGCCTTTCCTTGCGATCGATTCCTCTTCGCAGGTTCGCACATTCGTCCCAATCCAAAGTCGCTTGGACCTGGCGAACACTATGTTGCGGATTACACGGGATCCGTTGTTGGACTCGTGACCTTTGGCGACGAAGTGATTGCGTTTGAAGAAGTGATTCCAGATCGCCTCGATGTCGCACCAGCAATGTGGGAATCGTGGACAGATCGGATTCCCGTCGAAGGAACTCCGATCGAACTTATTTTCCGTCATCCAAAATGATCAGAGAGCAGACTGAGAATGAATGTGCCGTTAGGATCTCTGCTGTGAACACTGGATACGCAGCAGAACTCGTCGGCATTTGCCGTCGATATACCCATCCAGATGGTTCGTTGATGGTCGACGCGCTGCGTGGAGTCGATCTTTCGATTCCGATGGGGCAATACATTGCAATCATGGGAGCATCTGGTTCAGGCAAGAGCACCTTGATGAACATTTTGGGATGTCTTGATCGACCAACTGCTGGTGAATATCGGCTTGATGGAATCGATGTCGAATCGCTTGACGATGAGCGCCTTTCGCAAGTCCGCGGTCGACGAATCGGTTTCGTTTTTCAGGCGTTTAATCTGATTTCGGAACTCACTGTGATCGAAAATGTTGAGGTCCCACTTTTCTATCAAGGACTTCCTCGCAAAGAGCGCAGGGCGCGCGCCCAAGAAAAGATCGACCTCGTTGGTTTGACCGATCGCGCAAGGCATCGTCCCTCGGAACTTTCAGGAGGTCAGCAGCAACGCACTGCGATCGCACGCGCGCTGGTTTCCAATCCTGCGATTTTGATGGCAGATGAACCGACTGGAAATTTAGACTCCTCAACAGGCGAATCGATTCTTGTGGTCATCGATCAACTGCACGCTGCTGGATTGACAATCGTTCTTGTGACCCATGACGACCGAGTTGCGGAACGTTCGCAGCGCATCATTCGTCTCAGCGATGGCTTGTTGATCAGCGATATTCCCGGCGGCCGTGCAAGGGCAATGGCAACTCAATGAGTTCGGCGCGAAATGCAAGGGGATCCAAGCGAAACATGATTCGCATTATGGGTATCGACCCCGGACTCTTGCGCACCGGATATGCCTGCGTTGATCTTGATTTTAACGGTGCAACAAAGATTGTCGAAGCGGGGATATTGAAACTTTCCCCGAAGAAGTCTGTCGCATCTCGACTCTGCGATTTGGATCAAGATTTGGCTGCACTCATCACGGAATTGCATCCCGACCGCGTTGCAGTCGAACAAGTCTTTTCGCACACCAAGCATGTCCGTACTGCAATCATTATGGCGCACGCACGCGGCGTGATTCTGCTGGCGATTGCGCGCGCGGGTTTGCCACTTTCAGAACTCGCGCCAGCAACGATCAAGAGCGCCGTCGCAGGGAATGGGCAAGCGACAAAGCGTCAGATGCAGTTGGCCGTCGCGGCGCAGTGCGGACTCGCAAAGCCACCATCACCAGCCGACGTCGCAGATGCGATTGCGATCGCGTTGGCAGATGCCCGCAGAGTTCGCTGACTGCATCAATGCACTTGCAGCAGAGGCGGGCTATTCTTGCCACCGTGAAGTCCTCAGTCGTTCTCTTTTCTCGTCGCATTCTCAGCGATCAACTGACCCCAGTGCTTGCCTATCGACGACTTGTTGCGCCCGATGAGCGCACGGCGACAAGTTTTCTCTTGGAATCTGTGGAACAAGGCGGATCGGTCGGGCGATATTCCATGCTTGGCGCGCAACCTGCGATTGAAATCATTGCGAAGGGTCAACAGGTCACAATCATTCAGAGTGATGCGGATGGAAATCGAATTGAGCGAACTTTGCAGCACGCAAATCCTCTGGCAGTCCTGAGAGAAACGCAAAGTTGGTCAGGCATCGATGCACGCGGACCGCTTCCAGAATCTTTTCATGGTGGATGGGTTGGATCTGTGGGATTCGATGCGGTTCGTTGGCTCGAGCCAGAAAAATTGCCATTTGATCGCGCGCCGAAGGATGATCGCAATTTGCCAGACATGCACATGGCGCTTTACCGCGATGTTGTCGTGTTTGATCATGCGACCAAGACGCTGTTCATCGTCTGTGCAATTCTGCCTGACGAACACGCCGACCATTCGATCACAATTGCGGGTGCAAAGGCGCTCGATCAGATTGAGCATCGTTTGACCGCAACACATTTGGATATGCCAACAGGAAGAATCGATCTTGATACTTCTGCGCGACCGCGCGATGCTGGAACGAGTTTGACCAGCCGGGCGAAATTCGAATCTTCCGTCGCTCGTGCGAAGGAATACATCGCTGCAGGTGATGCGTTTCAAGTTGTTCTCAGTCAACGCTTCGTGCGCAAGAGCGCTGTCGATCCATTCGATGTCTATCGCGCGCTTCGAGTCGTCAATCCCAGCCCATATCAGGTCTATCTTCAAGCACGCGGATGCATTCTTGTTGCGGCGAGTCCAGAGATTCTTTGCAGAACTCGTGGAAAACAAGTTGTCAATCGACCGCTTGCGGGCACTCGAATGCGTGGCGCGACACTTGCCGAAGATTTGGCACTCGAAAAAGAATTGCTCGCAGATGAAAAGGAACGCGCAGAGCACACAATGCTGGTTGATTTGGGTCGCAACGATCTTGGACGCGTCTGTGAATCTGGTTCAGTTCAAGTCGATCGGTGTATGGAAATCGAACGCTTTTCGCACGTGATGCATATCTCATCGACCATCACTGGAACGCTTCGCAGCGAATGCGATGCGTGGGATGCACTCAGCGCGACATTGCCCGTCGGTACTGTCAGTGGCGCACCGAAAGTTCGTGCGATCCAAATCATTGACGAACTCGAACCGCTGCGTCGCGGTCCATACGCAGGCGGACTTGGTGCGATGGGATGGAATGGTGATCTTGATATGGCAATCGCACTTCGCACAATTGTCGTTCCAGTGTCGCCGACTGCGCAGATCGCCAAAGTAAATCACGCCTGGGAATATCACCTTCAAGCTGGAGCAGGCGTTGTGATGGACAGCGATCCGTCCAAGGAGTACGAAGAAACTGCGAACAAGGCTGCGGGTTTGGCTCGTGCGCTCGATCTTGCCGAGAGCGCTTTCGTTGCGCGCTGAATTCGCCGTCAACGGCGATTAAGAACGACTCGAATCTGTCGAGTCATTTTCAAATGGAATCACATCGCCATCACCGGGCGCTGGCGGTGGATCTGGAAAAATCTTTTGCTTCAAATGCGCAGTCGCCGCCGAATCTTCGATCTCGACATTGGCCCTTTTCTTTGTCCGTGCCGAGCGCTTTTTCTTTGATTCATAGATGGCATCAGATGCTTGTTCAAGCACAGTATGAATCAAGATGACGCTTGCAATTCCAAGAATGCATGCAAAGACCAAAAGCAGATTTGAAATGGTGCTGACCCAACCTGGAATCTTGACAAGTTCAGCCACTATGGTCTGCAGAAAAAACGGGATCGAAAGTATTGGCGCGCCGAAGATGGCCAAAGGCAAGAACCGAAATGCTGGATGGGGCGCTTCCCCTTCAAACTTCGTGACCGCTTGGAATCCCAGAACTCCCGCCGAAAAATTATTGAGGCTCACAAGCCCAAGCCACGCGATGCGCAGCAGAACCAGCGCAGCAAAGAGCACGACTGGCACATCGTTCATCGACGCAACGAGAGTGAACAATGCACCAAAGATCGCGAGCGCCAATTCGATCTTCATATAGATCGGCCAGGCCTTAATGAATTTGTGTTGTTTGAATCCGTCGAGAAAGCCCGAACTCTCCAGTCGCCCCAGCGCAATCATTCGCCAGCCGCTGACCAGTGCAAGCACCACCCACGCCAACTGGCCAAAAAATGGAATCGCAACGCAGCCCAGCCAAGCCACGAGTGTCCAGTCGACTCCTTTGCGAAAATCCCCAAGAGCATCGATGACAACTTGCGATTCATTCTGATCGATCGAACTTTGTAAATGGATCCGGCGGTTGATTTTGCAGCCGCATTCTGGACAAACTTCACCCTTTGTCGCGCGGAGGTCATAACCACAATTGTCGCAGGGATAGGGGTTGGATGGCTTCGTGGGCATTGGCTTTGGATGGATCAGTGGAACAGGAAAGAGAATATCGAAAAACAATGCAATTTTTACTTGAACTTTCAAGGCAGAATAAGACTATAACTAGGTCTCATTTGATCAACACAACTTCAGGAAAAACGCAATGCTCAAGGTGAATAAGGTGAAATGGATGACGATTGGAAATGTTGGACTTCTTTCCGCCATTCTTGCCATCACAAGTGGCTCTCTTGCAGCTGCTCAGCAGGATCAAACTGCAGCTCCAGTCCCAACCGTTCTCTCCGATTGGAGCACGCAAGTCTGGGATGCGGCGAAGGCAGATGATCTCGCTCGCGTCAATGTGTTGCTCGAATCTGTTCCGCAAGGCGAAAGCCCCGCATTGCTCGCGCTGAAGAAATCTATTGAGCAACGCGACAATCATCTTGTTGAAAACGAAGCGACTCGACTGAAGGATTTGGCTAAGCGTAAAGCCGACCTTGCAGTTGCAATGGCTGCAAATGAGATCAATATGGCGATGGTTCATGCTTACAATATGAAGTTTCTGATGTCCACGGAAGATTGGCGGATGTGGTTAGATTCGCAAGATGGTCGCGCCGTCGAAACGGCTGCCACCGCTGAAATCAAGCAGGCACTTGCACAGGGCGATGTTCTCCTGGCTCAAGAAATACTTTTTCGACAGAAGGCGTTTCATGACGGGGCAGACACGGTCGATTACAAACGAATTGATACAGAGTTGGACGATCTGAATCGGCGTGTGACTTTGATTGCTGAATTCGCTCCGCGCGAACTCTATCGACTACGCAAAGTGCAATTGAAGCGGCTCGAGGCGAACTTGAAAGCGGAAGGGAAAGAAATTCCAGTTGCAGATGCTGATGAACCAGAATTCAACGAACTCTTCAAGGATGATTGGAAAGAGCGAATGAAGGGGATCACATCCAAGCTCGTGCTGATGGGACTTCGTCAAGCAGCAAGCGAGCATGTCACCAATGCGGGTTGGAATCCTCTTCTCAAGGGTGGACTTGACTTCGTCGAGCTATTGCTTCAAACCCCGCAACTTGCTGAAAATTTTCCAGGTCTCGCTGATCCTGCAAAGGTTCAGGCGATGCGCACAACACTCGATGCTCGGCTGAAAGAAATCACCGCATCCAAGAAAAAGTTAGGCGCATCTGATTATCAATCGGTGATCACTGATGTGCTTGCAGCAAACGATGCAACGGTCCAAATTCCAAAGGAAGTGATCTTGCGTGAGTTTGGCGAAGGCGCGACAGCACAACTTTCCAAAGAATACGAGGATGATTATTCGGAAATCATCTGGCCAGACAATTTGCGACGCTTTCTCCAAAGCATCGAAGGAAATTTTGTGGGAGTCGGAATTCTGATTCGTCACAACGACAAACGCGAACTGATGATTGTCAATCCGCTCGAAGGTTCGCCTGCATCGCGTGCAGGTGTTCGCCCAGGAGACAAGATCATTGCAGTCGATGATCAATCCACAGTTGGATGGACGCTCAATCGCTCTGTAGACAACATCACAGGTCCCGTTGGAAAGCCAGTCAAATTGACGATCCAGCGCAATGATGTCACTGACCCGTTGGAATTT
>CAMDEL010000039.1 GCA_945896765.1 Singulisphaera sp. GP187 | reverse complement strand
CCCGCGCAAAAAAAAGACCGCAGGATTTGCTCCTGCGGTCTGAATTCTTTTCCAAAGCTTGCCGACGTTTCGCTGCGAATTACTTCGCAGAATCAAGCGGTACAAAGTTGAACTGCTGTCCACCAACTGCAGCTTCAGCCATTGCGCCTTTGGCATTATTCACAAACAAAGCAACTCCATTTTGATATGCAGCTGCCGCTCCGGTTCCAGCTTTCACCATCACCGCAGAAACCTGCGCAGCAACAGTGAACTGACCGCTTGTGAAATCCTTGTAACTCGCTTCATCCTTCAAGAAGATGAATTCGTCGAAAGATTGTCCGCCAATTGTCGCGCCAATCGTTCCTTGGCCCATCGAACAATAACCAACCAACTTGCCGCCCTGAAACATCTCTCCATCGCCACCAGCTCCACCAATCAGAAATCCGCCCTTGCCAACGGATGGCAACACGGCATACCCATATGCAGAATCAAAGAGTTTCTGCAAGGTTGGATCCGCTGCCTTTACTAATTCAACAGAGTTTTTGACAGCCTTCGAAAGGCTTTCTTTTTGCTCTGCAGTTTTTGGAGCGCCAGAGCAAGCAACCAAGAGAGCGCTGAGAAGAAGGGATGAAACCAATTTGATACGCATGTTGAAATCTCCTGAAAGGTGTAAATGAAAAAATGCGAAAAAGCGGACGCATTCCGCCGACGAACGAATGTTACGAAGTGACTGCGAATCGTGCGCAACGACTCCATCTGCGATTGCACAAACAAATCCCTTGTGCATAAAAGACAGTTGCCCCATTTGCGGCGTTTAGGTACCACCATCATCAATGACACAATCAAAGAGTCATGCGGACGCTTCGATTCGATCTGCGCGAATCGCGCTCACCACGCTGACGGCGATCAACTTGTTGAATTATCTCGATCGATATTTGATCGCAGGAATCGTTGTGCCGTTGAAAGAAGCGCTTGGAGCAAATGATGCGGACATCGGATTGCTGACAAGCATTTTTTTGCTCGTCTATATGGTGGCATCGCCGGTCTTCGGCATTCTCGCTCGACGCATGAGCCGAACTCTCATCCTCGCTGCTGGAATTCTGATTTGGAGCCTCGCCACAATGGGAAGCGGCCTAGTGAACACGCTCACGCAGTTATTCATCATGCGTGCGATCGTTGGTATCGGCGAGGCGGCATACACCACTGTTGGCCCTGCGATGTTGGTTGATCACTATTCGCCGGCGCGACGTCCATTCGCGCTGAGCATCTTTTATGCGGCAATTCCTGTTGGGAGCGCACTCAGCTATATCGCATCGGGATTGATCGTGAACGCCTGGGGCTGGCGCGAAGTTTTCCTCGCAGGCGGAGTCCCAGGAATTGCGCTTGCAATCGTCTGCCTCAAATTGAAAGATCCTCAGCCTGGACAATCAGATGTGGCGACAGGCACGAGCACAAGTGCATCGATACAAGCTTCCATTGCAAACAACATCTCATCAAACGTCAAGATCATCTTGAAATCAAGGGAATTTGTGACAGCGACTGTCGGATATATCGCCTTCACATTTGCCTTTGGCGCACTTGCGGTGTGGATGCCGTATTACTTGCAAACGGCTCACGGCTGGAGCGTCGCATCATCAACAATGACATTTGGGATTGTCTTGGTTGCATCAGGATTCGTTGGAACAATTGCAGGCGGTGCATTTGCCAAACGACTTGGCGGAGGTTCTGCATCATGCCTGAAACTCTGCGGAATCTGCATGGCTGTTGCTGCGCCAACCTCCGTCATCGCTTTGTATTGCAATGATGATTGGCTGATCATCTTGGGGCTGACGATCTCATCTGCGTTCTCATTTGCAACCCAAGGCCCCGTGAATGCAGTCATCCTCAACTCGGTCTCTGCTCTACTTCGGCCATTCGCAATCGGGATGAGCGTCTTGCTCATTCATCTCTTGGGCGATGTTCCCAGTCCTTGGCTTGTCGGAGAAATATTCGACTCGTCGATGGGCATGCGAGTGGGAATGAGTTTGATCCCAATCACGATGGCGGCTTCTGCTGCGATTTGGTTCTTTGCAGGAAGACGCCTGCAACAGATTCAATAAGTTCTGAAAAGTTCAGACTGATCAATCCTGAGCGAATCTTTTTCGTCTCAGAAAATCTGCCGGCAAATCTGTCTGGCCATGCATCGCTAAATCTGCAAGAATTTCGCCAACAACTGGCGCAAACTTGAATCCGTGACCGCAAAACCCGCACGCAATAGATGTTCGTTGACATCCTGGCATTCGATCAATGACGAAATGCCCATCGGGAGTATTCGTGTACATGCACACTGACGATGCTGTCACTGCGCCAGCAACGCTTGGAGCAGCGCGTGCAAAAGCCGCTTCAATCGCTTTGACTTCATCGAGTCGCACCACTCGATCAATCGAATCTGCCGCACATTCTTCGCCGCCTCCATGGAATCCAACTTTGATTCCACTTGGCGTTCCCTGATCGCCTGCCATCGGCACGCCATAAATTGGGACTCCGTTTTCGCGTTCCAAAAAGAATGCTGGCATCACTTGCGAATCTCCAAGCGTGGGTTCGCGTGGCGTGATCCATCCAATCACTTGTCGCGTGTTGACAAGCGGAACATCAATCGTACGAGCCAACTCTTGCGTCCACGCGCCTGGACACAAAACAAGTTCTCGCGCACGATGCGTCACACCACCAGCGGTGACTTCGACATATTCGCCGCGTTCTCGCCATTCTTGGACAGCTTCGCCTTCGCGCAGAACAGCTCCATTTCGCTGCGCATCATCAAGCATCGCGCAGATCGCGCGTTCGGGTCGCACAAATCCAGCGTCGGGCTCGAAAAGAAATTCATCAATCGGTTCTGCGCACTTCGCGAACGCTGGAAAACGATCACCGATCTTTGCAGGATTGATCGATTCAATTGCAATCCCATGTAACTGCGAGGAATGCTTGACCCCAGCGATCACTTCGCTCGAATGCACTCCGCCATACAGGACGCCACAACGATGAACAAGTTTCGCCCCGCTTCGCGTTTCGATTTCCTTCCACAACACATCCGACCTTCGAAGCAGCGGAACATAATCTGGATGTTCGAAATATGCGAAGCGAATAATTCGTGATCCACCGTGCGAACTTCCCCGATCGTGCCCGCGCGAAAATTGTTCGATGCCAAGCACCCGCGCACCCCTCTGCGCCAAATGCCACACCGCAGCGGATCCCATTGCCCCTAATCCAACCACGATTGCATCCCACTGTTGCGACATAACCACAGTATCGCATCAATTAGCGCTCATTATTCGCCACAGAGACATTTTGACTTGCTCATCATTTGCAGGCAAATCCCTCATACAATCTCCGATTCGTCCCACCGCAGCGACTGTCGCTTCGGTCTCAGTCCGTGCCGAATTCTCCATGACCACTCCCGCTTCTCAAGATCCTAGCGCTTCGGATTCAAAGTCCGCAATTGCCAAACATCCTGCGATGGCAGCCCTTTCACTTGCTGCGCTTGGCATTGTCTTTGGCGATATCGGAACAAGTCCGCTCTACGCATTTCGCGCTGGATTTCTTAAACCTGAAGCGAGCCAAATATCAAACGAAGTCGTCTTCGGACTTATCAGTGTCTTTTTCTGGACGTTGATCTTTGTCATTGGAATCAAATACGCATTTTTTATTCTCCGCGCAGACAATCGCGGCGAAGGCGGAATCTTTGCACTTCTTTCGCTCCTACCGAATGCGAAGGAAGGTTCGGTTTTCAAACTCCCCACTTCACTCTTCGTCATGGGAATTGCAGGCGCTGCGCTGCTCTATGCGGATGGACTGATCACGCCTGCTATGTCGGTGCTTTCGGCGCTTGAAGGTCTGAAGGAATTGACTCCCATTGGCAACCGCGAAAACAATGTTTTCTCTGAAGAAACAATTGTCCTCCTTGCGGTGATTGTGCTCATCGGAATCTTCTCCATCCAACGCAAAGGGAGTTCCTTTATCGGCAGACTCTTCGGCCCAGTGATGGTTGCATGGTTTTCGATTATTGGGCTCTTGGGATTACTCAGCATCATCAAGACCCCCGAAGTGCTCGAAGCACTTAACCCTTTTTATATTCGGCATGTTTTTCAAAACTCTTTTTGGTCTACGGTTACCGTCTTGGGAGCCGCAATGCTCTGTGTCAGCGGTGGCGAAGCGCTTTATGCCGACCTTGGTCACTTCGGACGCAAGCCGATTTTGTTGTGTTGGTATTTCATCGTAATGCCAGGACTTTTACTCAGTTATTTGGGTCAGGGCGCTCTTTTAATGCGCGATCCAAATGCGATTTCCAATCCATTCTTTATACTCGTTCCAGAGTGGGGGCTTATCCCAATGGTGATTCTCGCCACCGCGGCAGCCATCATCGCAAGTCAATCGATCATTACAGGCATGTTCTCACTGACGAACGCAGCGATTCTCATGGGGCTTCTTCCTCGGCTACGCGTCGTTCATACTTCGGATCATGGGGCGCAAATTTATGTGCCATCGATCAATGTCATCGCAATGATTCTGATTTGCCTCATCGTGATCAGCTTTCGCACATCGGAGCATCTCTCGAATGCGTACGGACTGGCAGTTGCGCTGGACATGGCCGTCGTCTGTTTTCTGTTCGGCATTATGATGTATCGCCACAAAGGTTGGAGCCCTATCCGCTGCGGAATTTTTTGGGGCATTTTTCTAACCGTCGACATAATGTTTGTGATTAGCAACGCATTTAAGATTCCAAAGGGTGGTTGGTTGACATTGCTCATTGCGTCCACATTGCTTTTCTTAATGTTGACTTGGATCCGCGGTCGTAAAATTATGATCGAGCGCTATTCAAAACAGACGCTCGACTATGTCCACTTGCTGAATAATTTGCAGACGCATCCGATCCTTCGGGTTCCAGGAACTGCGGTTTTCTTGACTCCGCAATCAACTGGTGTACCGCCGACATTGCTTCACCACATCAAACACAATAAAGCGCTGCACGAACAGGTGGTTGTGATGTCTGTGCAAGCAACATCCATTCCCTTTGTTGATCCTGAAGATCAAGTCACGGTGACAGATTTGGGCGACAATTTTTGGTCTCTCTCCGCGCGACACGGTTTTTTGCAATCTGCAGATGTCCCGCGAATGCTCCGAATCGCTGGGGAACAAGGACTCGAGACAAGCGAAGGTACGACGACTTTCTACCTTGGCCGAACGATCATCACACCACGCGGACGATCGCCGATGCCTGGCTTTCAGAAGCGTATTTTCTGTGCGCTTGCCCAAATCAGTTCGAACAATCCACTTTATTTCTCAATTCCTCCAGGCCGCATGGTTGAATTGGGGATACAAGTCGACATCTGAAATATTGCGCCAAGGTGGCTGAAAGCGTTACGATATTGACATGAGTCCAAGAGCGAGCGAAACGAAAATGATTTGTCCGAGCGCGAGTGCAGCTCTGCTGATCATGGTGATCATGGTGATCATGGTGATCATGGTGACCATGGTGGTCATGGGTTGCTCTGATCGCGCACAAGTCACCCCTGCTGAATCTCTTGCTCAGGCCAAGCGCTATGAAAAAGGCGACGGTGTCCCGACGGACATGGTCGAAGCCATTCGGCAATACGAAATTGCTGCGAAAGGTGGAAGTCTGGAAGCGGCGCTTGAACTCGTCAACATCTTTGACAGCGGTAAAAAAGGTGCCGCTCGTGATTCGATTGCCATCGCGAAATGGATGAAAGTTGCGGCAGAATTGGGCGATTCGGCTTCGGCACTTCGACTGGCTTTGATGACTGACAAAGGCGAAGGTGTCACGATGGATCCCGTCGAGGCCGCACGTTGGTATCTCCTCGCCGCAAATGCAGGGAATTCCGACGCGGCACTCGAAATTGGCATCCGCCTCGCCGATGGAATTGGCGTCGCACAAGATCCAATTGCGGCAATCGCTTGGCTTGAAATTGCTGCAAAGTCGAATCACTCCCAAGCGGGAAGATGGCTGGGATTCATCTATTCGACTCAAGACAGCACTCTGACAGATCAAACAACCGCGACCGATTGGTTTCGCTCCGCTGCAGAAAAAGGTGATGCTGTTTCTGAATATCAGTTTGCCGCTCGACTGCAACAAGGAATTGGGATTGATGCAAGTCCAATTGAGGCTCTGGAATGGTTCAACATGGCAGCCGAACAGGGATTGGTCCTTGCACAAGTTGCGTTGGCAATCACGCTTCGTGACGGCACTGGTGTTCCAGTCGATTCCGCCGCAGCAGCGAAGTGGTTCGAGATTGCAGCGCAAGCAGGATCTGCAGCAGCTCAACTGCAATTAGCGCAAATGTTGGAATATGGCGATGGAATTGCGCGAAATACGACTCTCGCCGCACATTGGTATTCGCTCGCGGCTGCTCAAGGTTCGATTCCCGCAAACATTTCGCTGGGAATGCTTCATAGTGCAGGCGATGGAGTCACGAAAGATGGACAAGCTGCAGCGCGTTGTTTTCTCAATGCTGCAGAGCGTGGCGATGCAGATGCGCAATTGATGCTTGGGAGAATTCTTCTCAGTGGTGAAGGAGGCGTTCCAGCAAATGCGCGCGAGGCCGCTGCATGGTTCGACAAAGCATCCATCTCTGGACTTCCTGCTGCGCAATACGAACTCGCGCGACTCTACGAATTCGGCACGGGGATTCCAAGCGACAACTCCGAAGCAAGTCGACTCTATCTCCTCGCTGCGAATCAGAAATATCCAGATGCATGCTTTGCGATTGGACTTCGTTACGACAGCGGAAATGGCATTCCAGAAAGCGATCTCGAGGCAGCGCGTTGGTATCAAATCGCTGCAGAGAATGGCGTGCCACATGCGAAGTTTCAATTAGGAGTTCTCTTCGAACGCGGTGATGGTGTTCCGCAGAATGAAACCATCGCAGCGGGTTACTATCTTGATGCTGCAGAACAAGGTCTCGATTGGGCGCAATATTTTCTTGCGCAGTTGCATCGTCGTGGAGCGGGAGTTCCATTCGATCAAACACTCGCATATGCCTGGCTGAATATTGCTGCCAGCGCTGGGAACAACACTGCTGCGAATGAACGAAATCAATTGCGCGCGAAACTGACAAAGGACGACATCACCAAAGCACAGGACATTTCCTTGAAATTGCTGAAGGTTTCGCCGGAAGGTGCACTTGCGAATCGGCAGCGTTTTCTGCCGCCAGGACAGCGAAAAGCTGGCGCAACTCAGACAGGTTCGATGCAACCAAGCGATCGAACACGCGACTTGATCGGTGGAGAGAACGGTGGCAAGAAAAACGGCGGCTCGAACAAGCAGTCGAATCAGAATTCTCGACCGAATCGATCCCAAAATCCACGCTGAATTTTTGAAGTGATCCCAGAAGTGATCCCAGCGATCATTCAAAGCAAGCGCGATCAACAAAACTTCATAGGCAAAAAGACAGCCGGTCTCCCGACGAATCGGAAGACCGGCTGAAAAATACAAATCAAATCAATAACGGTCGCGTCCGCCGCCACCGCCGCCGCCACCACCGTAGCCGCCGCCGCCGCCACTGCGACCGCCGCCGCCACCGCCACCAAATCCACCACGACCGCCGCCGCCGCCACCAGTTGCAGGTGGACGAGCTTCGTTCACAGTGAGATTGCGACCATCAAATGGCTTGCCATTTGATTCTTCGATTGCCTTCTTTGCAGATTCATCGTCAGCCATCGTGACGAATGCGAATCCACGCGAACGACCGGTTTCACGATCAGTTGCGATGAACACTTCTGCGACAGCACCAAACTGACCAAAAAACTCAGCCAAAGATTCCTGCGTAGCCTTAAACGGGAGATTTCCTACATACAGCTTCATAACAATACCTTCCTTCAAGCGCAAGCTCAGCGAATACCGATACGAAATGAAGCGTAGGACATCGAAGCGCAGGCGCAAACCTTGAGAAACGAGTGACGGACATTCCGCACTCTTACTTAAGTAGTATACAGCAAAGGTAAAACACATGCTAGCAAATACAAAACAAGAATCACTTGGGGGAAGCCACTTCGGGTCCTATATCCAATTTAGACGATCCATCCTCGCACGATTCCTCTTGTTAGGGGCACTGCCGTCTGCAATCGTAATGCTTGTGCTCGTCGGTCTTGGAAACCGGCACAGCCTGAGCGCATTTCGGGACGACCAAGAGGAATTAATGCGCATTACGGCTGCCGAAATTGCGTTTGGGTTTGATACCGATAACGAATCGACTCTGGAATTGGCGACATTGCTTGCGCGCTCGCAAGAAACTGGGATGTACGGAAAACTCCCTGAAACTGTTGCTTTGTTAAATGCGCTCTTGAGTTCGACTTCTGGAGTGATTTCTGCCTATATCGATTACGAACCGTCTGCGATTCCTTCGGCCCAACCGACACCCGTCATATCCGGAGCGTTCAATGCGGCTGGTCGATTCTGCCCCTATGCCTGGAAAGACTGGAAAAACGGCGATTCGATAATTCTCAAGCCGAGTATCGATCAAGAGACCAGCCTGTGGTTTGCAGGGCTCCGCAAGGAATTCGAACGAACTGGATCACGCGAGGCTCGAATCACCGAACCGTATGTCTATGAAGGACAGATGATGATCGAGCAAACATGCCCGATTATTATTGATGGCAAGTTCGTTGGAATCGGGGGTGCTGATCGGTCACTGAAGAGCATCGACCAACACTTGCGCACCGTGTGTAAAAATATAGGTGTGGAAGGATTTCTGATCTCGTCTGGGCGAGAAACGCCTGGGTTTGAAAAAAACCCAGCATTTATTGCCGCAACGACGGACGAACTTCGTTCCGACGAAGCAAACACAAACGGAATTCTCCGAACTCATACCCTCGAGAGTAGCCCGTATGCCGCACTCTTCGGCAAGATGCGAGGCTCAAAAGCCGCAACATTGCAGTACGCGGAAGATCCTGATTTGAAGACTCGCTGTGTCTATGTAAGCGTGCCAATCGCAACTGGTGGCTGGACGTTGATTCTTCGGCAGCCCGAAGAAGTGATGCTTGCTCCAGTTTGGTCGCAAATCTATTCGCAAACCGCACAAGGACTTGGCGGGTTGGCGATCATCACGATTGCGCTCTTGATTCCTTCAATACAGATCACGCGTCGAGTTCGTCGGGCGAATGTTGTCGCTGATCAGATTGCGTCTGGAGACCTCTCCACGCAAATTGTGGTCATCGAAGGTGGAGACGAAACAGAATCACTCCTTCGGGCTCTCAATACGATGGGGCAATCGTTGCAGACGATTGTTCGTGGAGTGAAGCAAGCAACCATCAATATCAATTCGACTGCCACGCAGTTGGCCGCGACTGCGCGCGAACAAGATGGCTCTTCTCAATCGCTCGGTGCAAGCACGACGCAAATTGCCGCGGCAATCAAGGAGATTTCAACGACTGCCGCCGATCTCTCGCAACTGATGGGACGAGTGGATCAATCTGCAAACGCCACTGCGGATCTCGCTCGTGATGGTCGACAATCGTTGCAAGGAATGACGACTGCGATGCAATCACTTGACGAAGGAACGCACTCGATTGCGGGTCGACTTTCAACCATCAGCGAAAAAGCAAGTTCGATCAATGCCATCGTCACAACAATCACAAAGGTCGCAGATCAAACAAATTTGCTCTCGGTGAACGCTGCCATCGAAGCTGAAAAGGCTGGCGAACACGGCGTTGGATTCTTGGTGGTCGCACGCGAAATCCGTCGCTTGGCAGATCAGACCGCTGCTGCAACGCTTGACATCGAGCAGACCGTTCGCCATATGCAAGGTGCGGTCAGTGCAGGCGTGATGGAAATGGATCGCTTCAGCGAACAAGTACGACGCGGTGTCACCGAGACTGCACGCATCGGCGGCCAACTTGGCGAGATCATTCAACAAGTCGAAGCTGGCACTGGTGACTTCCGACAAGTCGCCGAAGGAATGAAGGCTCAGACCGAAGGCGCGAAGCAAATTTCTGATGCGATGGGACAACTCACCAGTGGTGCCCGTGAAGCGGTCACCGCAGCGCAGGAAACATGCAAAGCCGCAGCGGGATTGCAAGAGTCGATCACATCGTTGCGTGACGGTGTTGCGACGTTTAGAATTTCAGAAACGTCGTAAGGGAGCTTGTGAATGCGCATCGTTGAAGTCTGGCTTGGTGAACAACGATGTGCAATCCCCGTTGGTGCAATCGATGAAGTATTGCCTGTCGTCGAGGCGCGAAAACTCTCGGGAACTCCGGATTGGATCGTCGGTGTCGCAAGACTCCGCGGCGCATTTGTTCCACTCTTGGACGCTTCGCTCATTTGCACTGGCAAACCAATCGTTCGGACAATGAATGCTCGGGTGATTCTCTTGCAAGTTGGCGCAGGTGGCGGAAGCATGCGCTTAGCGTTACTCGTTGATCGAGTCGGAAGTCTTCTGACGATCGACTTTGAAGCTTC